>JBJOIB010000197.1:0-16739 GCA_046047375.1 Bacteroidota bacterium | reverse complement strand
GATAGCGATTTTAAGAAAGGCATTTGGAATCATTCTATTGGCCATTTCAGTGAAGTTGTTTAGTGCCAACGTAACTCAATTGTTTTGAGCGATCAGGAGACAGAAGTCATTATTTACACCGACGGGGGTGCCAGTGGGAATCCTGGTCCGGGAGGCTATGGCACCGTTCTATTGTACGGGCCGCATAAAAAAGAGCTATCTGCGGGATACCGATTGACGACCAACAACCGCATGGAATTGATGGCTGTGATTATTGGATTAGAGGCGCTCAAAAAGCCCGGTCTGTTGGTTGTTGTTGTGTCGGATTCGAAATATGTGGTAGATGCCGTTCAAAAAGGTTGGGTCTTTACGTGGGAGCGCAACCGCTTTAAGAAGAAGAAGAATCCTGATCTATGGGTTCGGTTCTTAAAGATCTATCGTCAGCATCATGTGCGATTTCATTGGGTAAAAGGGCACAACGGCACCTTGTACAACGAATTGGCAGATAAATTAGCCGTGAGTGCTTATCAAAAAGGTAATCTGCTGGTAGACGAAGGGTATGAAAGCGGACTGGCCGATGGCGAGGACGGGTCATTGTTCTAACGTAAATCAGGAACAAACTACATGTGGAATTGTTACCTTTGCAGCCGAAAAATAAATCTGCAATGAGAACAGACCTATATCAGGGCCACGACTACTACTTGATGGACGAGTGGCTGACCGAAGAACACAAGTTGATTCGCGATACTGCGCGTGCGTGGATCAAGAAAGAGGTGAGCCCTATCATCGAGGAGGCCTTCGAACAAGGGAAATTTCCGAAGCATCTGATCAAGGGATTGGCAGAGATAGGCGGGTTTGGCCCGTATATTCCTGAACAATACGGCGGTGCCGGATTGGATCAGATCTCTTATGGTTTGTTGATGCAAGAACTTGAGCGCTGTGATTCAGGATTGCGTTCTACCTCCTCAGTTCAAAGCTCACTTGTTATGTACCCTATTTGGCGTTACGGAACGGAGGAGCAAAAAATGAAATACTTGCCAAAATTGGCTTCTGGTGATATGATTGGTTGCTTTGGGTTAACAGAGCCAGACCATGGGTCAAATCCGGGTGGAATGATCACCAATTTCAAAGACATGGGAGATCACTACTTGCTCAATGGGGCTAAGATGTGGATCTCGAATGCTCCATTTGCAGATATCGCTGTGGTTTGGGCCAAAGACGAAAGCGGAAGAATTCACGGCTTGGTTGTAGAACGCGGTATGGAAGGCTTTTCAACTCCAACCATGACTGGTAAATGGAGTCTGCGTGCAAGCGACACTGGCGAGTTGATTTTCGATAACGTGAAAGTGCCTAAGGCGAATTTGCTTCCGGGTAAAAGCGGTTTGGGTGCACCATTGAGCTGTCTGGACTCAGCTCGCTACGGAATTGCGTGGGGTGCTATTGGCGCCGCGCTTGACTGTTATGATGTAGCGTTGCGTTACGCCAAAGAACGCAAGCAGTTCGATCGACCAATTGCCAGCTTCCAGTTGCAGCAGAAGAAACTGGCAGAAATGATCACTGAAATTACCAAAGCTCAGTTGCTCACCTACCGATTAGGTCAGTTGCGCAATGAAGGCCGTGCCACTTCCGCTCAAATTTCAATGGCGAAACGCAACAATGTGAACATGGCTCTTGAAATCGCCCGTGAGGCGCGTCAGATCCTTGGCGCTATGGGTATCACCAATGAATATCCAATCATGCGACACATGATGAACTTAGAATCGGTTATTACCTATGAAGGAACTCACGACATTCACCTCCTCATTACGGGAATGGATGTTACCGGAGAAAACGGCTTTAAGTGATATAATTAAGAATCATATTCATAAAGGGCGGCCCGAATAGGTCGCCCTTTTTATTAGAATGTTAATTCTATCTGAATTCAGGCTAAATTCGTCGATGTTTTTATTCGGTTTGTAGATTTTTTGTATTTTTGCTTTAACAACTGGGCTTTTCATCTGACATCTCTCCCGAGCTGCAAATGCTTTGGTCTCAGTGTGCTTAACCAAATTGCTGCATTATGTTAACACCTGATCGTTCTATTCGCGCTAGTCGTGGTCGTCTTCTTGCCATTGGCTTGATCTTCATTGGTTTCTTCGCTCTTTCATTCACTGCCTCTTCTCAATACGCGGATGCGTCATTGACATCTGAAGGTTTGATTCAATTGCCTGAGAACCAAGAAATTCACCCGAATTATCAATTCGATATTTCCGCATTGGGTTTATCAACTGAACAAGAAATGGTGGCTTTCATGGCTTCCTTTCGTTCTGATGAGTTCTTGTTCCGTGCCAATCCGGCCGAAAACAAAGGCATTCTTATTCTGCGTATGGAAGGCAGAAAAGATTGGTCTGTAGCCCAGTGGAACAAGGCTTTGCGCCATTTCTGCACGTCTCATCCTGTTAAGAAATAACTAACCAACTACTTGCTCTATTTATGAAAACAATTCTTTACCACTTCCTGGTAGGTGTGGCCTTGTTCGCATTTACCTCGACGCAAGCACAGCTGCTTGTAACACCATCTTCCGATGGAAATAACCTAGCAAATGCGATTGTTGGCACTGGCGTTACCATTTCGAATGTAGTTCTTGATTGTGCGCCTCAAAGTGCCGGTTTTTTCTCCGAAGGCAATACTACAAATATTGGAATTGAAGACGGTATTGTGCTCACTACAGGTAGGGCATTGGATGCGGTAGGTCCTAACGATGAAGAAAATACGTCAGAAGATTTGGGATCGGCTTACGAAGGTGATCCACACCTGGAAATGATGACTCCTTGGAGCATTAAAGACGCTTGTTCCCTGCAATTCGACTTCGTTGCGAACAGCAACTCGATAACTGTGCAATACGTTTTCGCCTCTGAAGAATACAACGAGTACGTTTGCACGGTTTACAACGATATTTTTGCTTTCATCGTTGATGGTCCTAAACCAGGTTCTGGCGTATATGATGAGGAGAACATTGCACTTATTCCGGGTACTGCATGGCCGGTTTCCATCAACGCAGTGAACAACGGAAGTGAAGGTATTTACGGCGACTCATGGAACTGTACTTCCCTTAATTACAGCAGTTTGTTTGTGGATAACACGGGTGGAACGACCATCGAATACGATGGATTTACCGTAGTGCTTTCTGCTACTGTAGCTATTATTCCAGGTGAAACTTACACGTTTAAGTTCGCTGTGGGTGATGTGTCAGATGGTCTTTATGATTCAGGCGTGTTCATTAAAGGGGAGAGTTTTTCCGTTTTTGCCTGCCAAGGAGGAATCATGAGCATTTCTGGAGATCAGGTTATTTGCTCTGACAATGGTATTGCAGATGAGATCACCCTTTCAACCACTAGCCTCATTGAAGGAGACACATACCTTTATATGCTCGTAGATGCAGCCGGTGAAATTTTAGATTTGAACAGCACTGGTACCTTTACGCCTGAAAGTTTTGGAATTGCTCCTATTTACGCGGTTGGTTTGTCTTACAGTGGTGTTTTCTCGCCTCCTGCGGTAGGTGACAACATCAATGATTTGAGTGTTGCGAGTGATGAAGGATGTTTTGAGCTCAGCAATTTGCTGTTGCTTGAGACAGAGGTATGCAATCCTTGTGCGTTGGAAGTTATTTGTCCAAATCCCCAAGGTGGAACTTTCCAGTGTTTCGAAGACCTTCCTTCATATGCTGCAAGCGATGTAGAAGTTGTGTCTGCCTGTGGTGATGCTATGATTAGCATCGATACAGAAGACGATGGTACTGGGTGTTTGGGTAATCCTTATGTTCTGAGCGTTACGTATGTAATCGAAGATGACAATGCTCAAACCACCTGCACAACTACCTATACAGTTGAAGACACCACTGCGCCGCAAATTTTAACCGTGTTAGAAGATGCTGTTGTTGGTTGTACGGAAGACTTACCTCTTGTTGTTATTGACGCTGTAGACAACTGCTCAGGGGTTACCGTTGAAGAAAAAGCAGTTGTAATTGACTTTGAACTTGAAGACTGTGAAGGTTTTCGCTCTCAAACCCCTGGTGGATGGGGTGCTCCAGCTGAAGGAAACAACCCTGGCACTTACCGGGACGCCAACTTTGACGCGGCCTTCCCGAATGGTCTGACAATCGGATGCACGAACACATTAACGTTGACTTCAGCAGCTGCTGTTGAAGCGTTTTTACCTGCTGGTGGACAACCTGCTGTGCTCGCCTCGGGCAACCAAACGGATGGTTTGCTCAGCAATTCGTTCGCAAGCCACCTAGTAGCTATTACGTTGTCTCTTGGGTTTGACGCGTACGATCCAAATTTTGGCAGCTCTCCTTATTCTGCATCCAACCTTGTTTACAACAATGGCTTGTTTGAAGGCATGACCGTTGCTGAAGTTGTGCAGTTGGCCAATGAGGTTATTGGTGGTTGCTCAACAGCCTACACCCCTGGTCAGATTGCAGAGGAGTTGGCTAAGTTCAACCAAAACTATGTTGATGGTACTACAGACAATGGTAACTTCAATTGTCAAGGCAATCAAACAGAATGCGAGTACTCTGTGGTTCGCTGCTGGATTGTAACCGATGCTTGTGGAAACTACAGCACCATTGCCCAAAATGTAGTGATTAGCGATAACGAAGCACCTGTGTTTACTACAGACCTAGAAGACATTGAGCTTACATGCACAGAAGACATTCCTGCGGTACCTGAAGTAAATGTTACCGATGAATGCTCAGCGGTAGAGGTGGATTTTTCGGAATCAACCTATAATGAAAACTGTGAGACCATCATTGTACGTACTTGGACAGCTACCGATGCTTGTGGAAATCAAAGCACGTTGAGCCAAACGATCACTATTATCGATAACCAAGCACCTGTAATTGAGCCGATTACATATTTGATATCGGTTTCTTGTGAGGCGGTGGATGCTCTGAGCATTGTGGTTACCGACAACTGCTCAGATGTGGAAATTACTTTTTCGGATATGCACCTTTCAGGTGGATGTTACGGCTACCTTTTGCGCACATGGATGGCAACAGATGCCTGCGGAAATAGCTCGGTTCTAGAACAATTGATTCAAGTAACCGACTTTATTGCTCCGCAAATTATTGGTGTGGGTGAAAACATGGTGGTTCAATGTGACGACATTATTGAAGAGAATGATGTTGTGGCTATCGACAACTGCGGGGATGCAACACTATTGTTTGATGAAGAAATTGTTCCAGGAGCGTGTGATGGCTATTATACCATTATTCGCACATGGACAGCTACAGATTACTGCGATAACGTGGCTACTGCGCAACAGATTATTGAGGTGGTTGATACAGAAGGGCCTGTATTTGATGACATGCCGGCAATGATAGCGATTGAATGTGGTAATGCGCTGCCTGAAGCTGGAGCTACTGCGCAAGACGCATGCAGCACGGCTGAAATTACCCTTTCGGAAACCTATGAAGCGGGAGATTGCCCTCAAGCATACACTGTAACACGCGTTTATACTGCTATTGATGCATGTGGCAACACAACTGTCTTTACCCAAACCATCGAGGTGGCTGACACACAAAGTCCAGTCTTTACCTATGTTCCTGAGAACATAACAGTTTCTTGTGATCAAGATATTCCGTTTGAAAATGCTCAAGCGACTGACCTTTGCGGCAGTGTTCAGATACAGCACGTTGACTTGGTTTTTGACGGAGACTGCGCGCAAGAATACACCTTGATTCGTGTATTCACAGCAACTGACGAATGTGGAAACAGCTCAGAAATGCAGCAGATTATAACCGTAGAAGACACTACTGCGCCTGAGTTGGACAATCTACCTCTCGCAACAGTGGTGTTGAACTGTGCTGATGAAATTCCTTCCCCAGCGAACGTAACAGTATCTGACAACTGCGATAACGAGGTTGAATTGGTTTACGAAGAAACATTGTTAGGAGATTTACCGGCACCGGGAAGCTCTGCTGATTGTTTAGCTTCAACCCCTTCAGCATTTGAGGATGGAGAAACCTGCAATGGCTTGCAGCCTTGGAGTGTGGTGCTTTACACAACTTCAGGAACCAGCTATTTCACAACGCAAGAAGCAAATTGGGTTGAATATCCTGATGGAACAGCAACGCTTACAGGAACTGTTGTGAGTTCTGACAACCCTAGCGCTGGATGGTACATCAACGCGACATTTGCGAACGGAATGGACTGGAGCGCCTGGAGCACACAATTGTTCCCTACTGGATATAAAGATGATTGCAATATTACAGGAGACAATCACCTTGACTGGATGTACTATTTAATGAATGCAGGAGCTACGCTTACGGGCTGGGGTGATTTGGAAGGAAGCATCTTAAGTTTGGAACACGCCCCTAGCAGTAACTTCTACGGCTATCAAGTAGGGGTGGGCGCCAACAACACCAACCTGGCCTATGGCAGCGGTGGCTGGTTTACCTTCTCTGGAACATTGAATGGTTCAGCATACAATGGTAGCGGTGACTTTGCCTTTGATCATGATTGTTGTCCGCGTTACGAAATTGAACGCACTTGGACTGCAACTGACTGTGCAGGTAACACTACCAGCTTTGTTCAAACCATTTCATTTGATAGCAATGTTGCGCCGCTTTCAGGTGTTTCTGCTGCGGGAGGTTGCTTGGGTGACTTTAACAACAATGGAAGTGTAGGTGTAGAAGATATGCTCATGCTTTTGGGTGATTTTGCTTGCACACACAACTGCGGCTGTGACTTGAACGGCGATGGCCTTGTTGGATCAGCAGACCTTATTACATTCCTGGCTCAACTGGGAATTGTTTGCGAATAAATCAAGAATCTTGATTCATATGAAAACGGGAGCAGTGCATTGCTCCCGTTTTTTTATCACTTTTCGGTTGGTTACTCCATTGGTGTTTTAACCACAACACCAATCTCCATAGCGAAGGGTAAAACATCGTTTGGCATATCGTGTGAAAGCACTATTCGCACCATTCCTGATTGGGTTGGTTCAAGATAGCCCACATGATGAGAGCTATCCCAAATATCGAAACCCGGCTCGCCAATATAGCTTCCGTCTTCGTTTCGCAATTGGAGCAGGAATACTTCTTCGGAAGTATTACCATCCATGGTGATGAAGGCTTTCAGAGGCACTGTGCGAAAGGGCATGCCTTGTGCATAGCGAAGATCGATGTTCAGGTCATATCGTTTTCCACCTTCCAGTTGAAATTCGAACGAACGAACATCGGCTTTTAGCCATTCCACATCTGGTGACAATTCGAGGTGTTTCTCGTAGATCACATTAGTATCAGAACAAGCCGCAAAGATGGTCATCAAAACCGCCGCCAAAAAGTACCTCATACATTTGATTTACTAAACAACGGTTCTAACGAGCATTTGGTATATCCAGAGATCAACCTTGGTTCTCGGCTGTTGACTTCAAGAATAGCTCTGTCATTTGTGCGTCATCGATCACCGAAGGTGCATCAATCATCACATCACGTCCGCTGTTATTTTTAGGGAAAGCAATGAAATCTCTGATGCTATCGCTTCCACCAAAGAGCGAGCACAGGCGATCGAAACCAAGTGCCAATCCTCCATGGGGTGGTGCTCCGTATTCGAAGGCATTCATCAAAAATCCGAACTGAGCCTGGGCTTGTTCACGTGTAAAGCCGAGTAGATCGAACATACGCGATTGCACATCTCTGTCGTGAATTCGAATTGAGCCGCCACCTATTTCCACACCGTTGATGACCATATCGTAGGCATTGGCATTTACCGCGCCCGGGTTGCTTTCCAGAATTCCGAGCTGATCTGGTTTCGGCGAGGTAAATGGGTGGTGCATGGCGTGGTACCTTTGGGTATCTTCATCCCATTCAAGAAGAGGGAAATCGAGAACCCAAAGCGGTTTGAAAACTTTCGGATCTCTGAAGCCCAGTTGTGCCCCAACGTGGAGACGCAGTTCATTCATTTGTTTGCGGGTCGCATGAAGGTCACCGCTCAGAACGAGGATAAGGTCGCCTTTTTGTGCACCTGTAGCCTCCGCCCAGCGCTTGAGGTCTTCTTCAGAATAGAACTTATCTACACTCGATTTAAAGGTGCCATCTGCATTTACGCGGCAGTAAACCAGTCCTTTCGCGCCAATTTGCGGCCGTTTCACCCATTCGGTCAGTTCATCGAGTTGCTTGCGGGTATATTCTGAGCATCCTGGGGCAACAATTCCAATAACGGTTTCAGCGCTATCAAAAACTGCGAATCCCTTGTTTTGGGTTACTTCATTGAGGTAGTTGAACTCCATTCCAAAGCGCACATCTGGCTTGTCAGAGCCGTAGCGTTCCATGGCTTCAGCGTAGAGCATACGAGGGAAAGCACCGGGGTCGAAGCCTTTTACTTCACGGAAGAGATGGCGCACGAGACCTTCAAAGGTATTGAGCACGTCTTCTTGCTCCACGAAGGCCATTTCGCAATCGATCTGAGTGAATTCCGGCTGACGATCCGCACGAAGGTCTTCATCTCTGAAACACTTCACAATTTGGTAGTACCGATCGTAACCGGAAACCATGAGAAGCTGCTTAAACGTTTGTGGCGATTGTGGGAGGGCATAAAACTGCCCGGGATTCATGCGGCTAGGCACCACAAAATCACGCGCTCCTTCTGGAGTTGACTTGATGAGGTAAGGGGTTTCAACTTCAAGAAATCCAATGCTATCGAGGTACTTTCTAGTTTCGATGGATAGACGGTGGCGCAACATAAGGTTGGCCCGAAGGGGATTTCTGCGTAGATCGAGGTAGCGATAACGCATACGCAAATCGTCGCCGCCATCGGTATCATCTTCGATAGTAAAGGGCGGGGTTTTACTTGCGTTGAGCATTTCGAGGGAAGTTACCTCCAGCTCAATATCACCTGTAGGAAGTTGGGCGTTTTTAGAGCTTCTTTCAATGACTTTTCCCGAAGCTTTAATGACAAATTCTCGACCTAGTTTTCTTGCGGCCAGGCATAGTTCCTGGTTCGTTTCCATATTGAATGCCAACTGGGTGATTCCATAACGGTCACGCAAATCGATGAACGTCATTCCACCGAGATCGCGCGAGCGCTGTACCCAACCAGACAGTGTTACCAATTCTCCAACCTGCGCCAGGCGCAGCTCTCCGCAAGTATGTGTGCGATGCATAAAGTGCTATTTAGGAGTGCGAAGATACGAAATAGGCGCGGTGAAGTTGCGTATTTTCACAGGATTCAGCTATCTTCCCTTCATGATTCGAATACTGCGGGTGTTGTATCGGTTGATGGTTTTTCCTGCCGCTACTTTTGTGATTGTATTAGTAGCAACCTTTTTTAAGGTTTTCAGGCTAGGCCCTAAGCACCTATCGAACATCATTCGCACATGGGCACGCCTTATGCGTTGGTTGATGCGGGTAGAAATGGAGGTTAGTGGTAATATTCCTTCAGTTCCTGCAGTAATCGTATCGAATCACCGGTCATACCTCGATGTGATCATGATTCCTTGTTCCACCACATTCGCTTTTGTGGCGAAATCTTCCGTTCAGAAATGGCCGATTATTGGTTGGGGCGCGACCATGGTTTCGACCATCTTTGTAAACCGGGAAGATCCTGATAGCCGTCGGACCACCCGAGAACAAATTTTACAACGACTAAAAGAAAACAAAAGCGTCATCATTTTTCCGGAGGGTACCACACACCGAGGACCAGATGTGTTGCCTTTCAAGCCGGGTATGTTCTATGCGGCAGCACAAGGAGATATACCTGTAATTCCTGTTGCTCTGGAATATCAAAAGCCGGGCATGGCGTGGGTAGGAGACGACACTTTTTTGGGTCATTTTTTTAGAGAATTCCACACACGCACCATCCGCATAAAAGTTCGCTTCGGCGAGCCCCTCACTGATACCGACGGGGAGGCGCTGAATAATACCTGTCATACGTGGATATCTGAACAAGCCCTTCGCATGCGCGAAGAATGGGACGAGCTTCGGGATGCAAAATCCTGATTTCCACAAACTCCGTTGTATATTTTCAGCAAAATCCTTACAACTGAGATGTCATATTTTCGCAAATTCGTAGTATGCGAAAGATACACCTCCTGCTTTTTTTATTGCTTGGCCATGCATGTTGGGCACAATTTGGCAATGAGTGGATAGACTATTCGCGCCAGTACTGGAAATTCGCCATTTCTACCGATGGTGTTTATCGCATCACCTATGAGAGTTTGTTGGCTGGTGGTTTTCCGGTAGGTAGTGTTCAGCCAAATGACGTTCGCTTTTACTCACGGGGAGCAGAAGTAAGAGTTCGCGCACACGGCGCGGATGACGGCACGCTGGATCCGGGTGATTACTTCGAAATTTTAGGCAAGAAAAACGATGGGTGGTTGGATGCTCAGGTGTACACCTCATCGGCCGTACAGGCCAACCCGAATTACAGTTTATTCAATGATACTGCGCATTGTTTCGTAGCCTTCACACCGGGTGTTGCCGGTTTGCGCACCTTTGCTTACACCCCCACCGCTTCTATTGGTGATTTAACCCCAGCTCCTTATGTAATTTACACAGAGCGTCAGGATTATGTTGATGAATACCAGCTTGGGAAACAGGATGTGAATGGGATATCATTGCCCTGGTACGAAGAGGCTGAGGGATGGTCAGACACCCGCTTTTCCAAGGGTCAATCGCGTTCAAAAACACTCGCCACACCCAATAGCTATGCGGGTTCCGATAGCCCCAATGCAGAGGTAGACGCTGTTTCAATGGGAGCCTCGCTGGCCTCTGGAATCGTGAACCACCATCTTCAGGTGGGATATGGCAATCCGTTTACATTGATGGTAGACACCATCTTTTACGGCTATCAGCTGAATAAATTGAATTTCTCGATTCCTTCTACAGCCTTAGGTTCTACCACTATCATAACCCACCGATCAGTAGATGATTTAGGTGTTGCTACCGACTTTAATGCCATCGCATGGATTCAATTGCGTTATGCACGAACGCCTAGTTTTTCAGGAACATCGATCACCCGCTTTGACCTGCCGGGCCTGAGCTCTGGAGGGGAGCAACGCTTAGACATCGCCGGCGTTGCCGGCACCAATCCCCGCCTATACTTAGGAACCAGCGAGCTGATGTTTGAAATTCCGCTCGTACCCAATGGATCAGTGCACTCAGCGGTAGTTCCCGTTGGGATGGGACAAAAAGTGCCTTTGATTTTGGTTACAGAAAACGCCATTGGAACAACACCCAGTGTAACTCCTGTAACCTCAACTGGATATTTTACGGATTATTCCGCTACCCCGTTAGACAGTGCTTTTGTAATGATTACGCACCCTTCGTTGTTCAGCGAGGCGCAAGCGTATAAGTTTCACCGAGAAGGAAGTGGCATGGACGTTTTGTTGGTGAACGTGGAGGAGCTATACTTCCAGTATGCGGCAGGAATTCGAAAGCACCCTCTGGCCATTCGGAGATTCATGAATGAGTTGATTTCGACATGGCCTTCACGGCCATCCCACTTGTTTTTGGTGGGTAAGTCCATCCATGAAATGAAAATCAGCAATACCCAAGGAAGCCGGAACGACATTGAGCTTTACGCTTCATCCCTTGTGCCAAGTTGGGGCTATCCGACCAGTGATATTCCTTTTACTGCTGGGTTGGGTGGAAGTTTATTCGAGGTTGCCGTTCCAACAGGCAGGCTGGCAGTTACAGACCCTCAGCAGTTACAGGGCTATTTGGTGAAAGTGGTTCAGTATGAGAGTCAGCCACCAGCCCTATGGAAGAAACGCGTACTGCACTTTGGCGGGGGTGGAAACAGTTTTGAACAAGGTTTATTTGCAGGCTATTTAGAGAATTACAAAGCCATTGTTCAAGACACATGTTTTGGAGGCCAAGTGCATAGTTTTTACAAGACTACCAATGAGCCAATTCAGCTTAACTTAAGCACTCAAATAGGAGAATTGATCAATGGTGGTGTAAGTTTGATGACCTTTTTCGGACACGCTTCATCTACCGGATTTGATATAAACATCGACTCGCCAGAAGATTATAACAATGAGGGCAAGTATCCACTGCTTATTGGGAACAGTTGTTACACAGGGAATATTCATTTACAGACCTCAAACAGCGCCAGTGAGATATTTGTGCTTGCGCCCAATGCGGGAACGATAGGATTCATTGCTAAACCCGACTTGGGAGCACCTGTTTATTTGAATATATGGACAGAAAATTTCTACCGGCAGGTGTTTCAGCAGAGTTATGGTGCTAGCATAGGGCAGTGTATGCAGCGCGCGGTGCAGGCTTTTCAGTCGCCAACCCAAACCTTCTTCACCACCAACACCGTTCTTACCTTTTCCCTGCATGGAGACCCTGCTATTGTTTTAAACTCACCACCTGAACCTGATTATGAGGTTTTATCGGAAGGCATATTGTTTGAGCCTGCTCAGGTAACGTCGGAATTGGAGACGTTTCAGGTTAAAGTAGTGGTGAATAATTTGGGAAAGGCCATCAATGGTGAGTTAGGCGTAGAGCTCATTCGTCATTTTCCCAATGGAACAGATACCTCCTTGGTGATTCAGCACAGCGCAGTGTATGCGCAAGACACCCTTGTTTTTGAATTACCTGTGGATAGGATCAATGGTTTGGGCATCAATACATTTGACGTATTTGTAGATTACCCATCGCTTGACATACCCGAGTTAGAAGACGTCACCAACAACATCGTTTACAATCGCGAACTCAACATCACCAGTGGCAATTTGCTTCCAGTTTATCCATTTAACTTCGCTATTGAACCAGACAACAGTGTTGTTTTAAAGGCTTCAACTGGAGATCCTTTGGCGCAGAACCAGAGCTATAGGATTGAGTTTGATACCGTTGATAGCTTCGACAGCCCTATGCTTCAGTCTACGGAAATATCCTCGGCAGGAGGAGTGCTTGAATGGGCGGTTCCTATGACACTGCAAAACGATCAGGTTTATTATTGGCGTGCGGCCTCGGTACCTGCGCTTGGGGATGACTACGAATGGCGCATGCACAGTTTTCAGTATTTGGATGGTGAGCGTGGGTGGGGGCAATCTGAATTTGATCAATTTCGCACTTCCCGGCTGACCAATCTCGAGTACAACGAGGATAGTGAGACGATGCCTTTTACCACCGGAACCGCTGATTTGACGTGCACAGTTTACGGGGCGTCAGAAAACGCCTTTGAGAACAATGCAACGCGTTATCAGCTAGACTTAGAGGTGTTAGAATATGGAGGCTGTGGCAATACCCCCGCATTGCATGTGGCCGTTATTGACCCAATCACCCTAGAGCCATGGAAGACCAACTATGAGGGACAATACCCTCAGAACGAATTTGGGAACATTCTCGACTGCACCATCGGCCGGGATAGGCCAGAAAATTATTTCATTTTCAGACAAAACAGTTCGTCTCAACTGGCAGGATTTACCGACCTGCTATCCAACCAAATTCCTGATGGGTATCATGTGTTGATCTACACTTGGAAATATGCGAATTACGACGGTTGGGAGGCCAACCATCCCGAGGTGTTTGACGTTTTCACCGCCCTGGGTTCCAATCTTATCGGGGCAGCAGCAGACAGCGTACCATTTATTTTCTACACCGTTAAAGGAGCTCCGGAGACCGCACAAGAAGTGTATGGCTCCGATATTTCGGCATTGATAGAGTTGACTGTACCCATTACAGGTAGTGTTGGGAATGGCAGTGTTACGAGTCCGGTTTTTGGCCCTTCATCTACATGGGATGCGCTTTACTGGGAATTTGAAGAAGAGCCATCAGACTCCACCAGTATTCGCCTGTTTGGTGTAGGACAACAGCAAGAAGAGCTTGCTTCGGTAGATGGTGAAGGAGGAGAATTAGTGCCATTGTCAGATTATATAGATGGGCAGCAATATCAGCGTTTGCAACTAAGAGCGAACGTAGAAGACATCACACAGCAAACAGCACCACAATTGAGACGGTGGCAATTGTTAGGAGACCATGCTCCTGAATGTGCCTTAGACCCCAAGTCTGGCTTTTATTTTCCAAAAGATACCATTCAGCAGGGAGAGCCGCTGGTAATAGCTGTTGCCATCAAGAATATAGGAGCCTATGACATGGATAGTTTGTTGGTTGGGTATGAAGTTCGACCGCAAGGTCAACCGTCGCAGGCCATTCCTTACGAGCGACAAGATAGCCTACGTGTTGGGGAGATTTTTCTTGATACAGTTTACATAGATACAGAGCATCTAAGCGGTTATCACATACTGCGATTGGAAGCTAACCCGAGGAATCCAGAAGGTATTCAAGACCAGCTTGAGCAGTACAGTTTCAACAACCTCCTTGAGCTCGGTTTTTTTGTAGAGGAAGACAAGACCAATCCGTTACTGGATGTTACATTTGACGGGCGTCATATATTGAACGGAGAGCTGATTTCTCCACGTCCGGTGATAGAGGCCTTGTTGGAAGATGAGAATCCGTATTTCATCATGAACGAACCGAGTGACACGGCCCAGTTCAAGGTTTTCATCACCTATCCGAGTGGAAATCAGATTCCTGTTTATTTCAGTCAGCTGAGCGAATTACAGTTCATTCCGGCCGATGGTACAGAGAACAGATCAAGAATTAGGTACACACCCGAATTCACCGAAAACGGGATTTACAGGCTACTCATACAGGCGCAAGATAAGAGTGGAAACAACTCAGGCGATCAGGATTACCGCATTGAATTTGAGGTAAATACACGCCCATCCATCACAGAGGTTGTCAATTATCCCAATCCATTTAGCACACGCACCCAGTTTGTATTCACATTAACAGGTGTTGAGCCACCTGATGAATTTTTGATTCGGATCATGACCGTGAGTGGCATTGTTGTTCGGGAGATCCGTCAGAACGAGCTAGGTCCGCTTCGAATTGGGCATAATCGCAGCGAGTTTTGGTGGGATGGTACAGATATGTTTGGCGATCGATTAGCGAATGGGATATATATGTACACTGTTCAGGCTAGGTTGCGAGGGGAGGATCTTGAGATCAACACTACGGAGGCGTCGCCATACTTTTACAAGGGGGTAGGCAAGATGTATTTGCTTCGGTAAAATCGAAAAAATCACAATGGCAAGAGAGAAGCAACAGTCACGTTGTACCTTTGCAAAAAAAGAAAGATTATGTACCCACCGGAATTAGTAGCCCCAATGAAGCAGGACCTCACTGAGGTAGGTTTTAAGGAGCTTATAACCGCAGCAGATGTAGATGCTGCATTGAAACAGGAAGGAACAACCATGGTTGTTTTAAATAGTGTATGTGGATGTGCGGCAGGATCGATGCGTCCGGGAGTGAAGCTATCATTGGAGCACAGTAAACTTCCGACACATTTAGCGACGGCCTTTGCTGGAGTAGACAAAGACGCCGTTGACCGAGCGCGTCAGTACATGCTACCGTATCCACCTTCATCGCCTTCAATAGCTTTGTTTCAAAACGGGCGATTGGTGCATATGGTTGAACGTCATCACATAGAAGGACGGTCAGCCGCGATGATCGCTGATCATTTGAAAATGGTATTTGATGAAGTTTGTTAAGCGAGGGGCCGGTTTTGAACCGGCCTTTTTTTTACTTGGTTGCGTTGATATTTGTACTTTCGCTTTTAAACAGGAAAAGGAAAAAAGAAGCGTATGGCGCGGATATTAACAGGGATACAGAGCACAGGAACCCCGCATTTGGGGAATATTTTGGGCGCCATATTACCGGCAATAGAGTTATCGAAGCAATCGAATAATGAGTCGTTTTTATTCATTGCGGACATGCATTCATTGACCCAGATTAAAGATGGTGCGCGGCTGAGGGAAAGCACCTATTCAGTAGCAGCCACGTGGTTAGCTTGTGGGTTAGACACCGATAGGACTGTTTTTTACAGGCAATCAGACATCCCTGAGACGGCTGAGTTGGCTTGGATTCTGTCGTGTTTTTTTCCGTATCAGCGTTTAACCTTAGCTCATAGTTTCAAAGACAAGTCGGATCGGTTAGAGGATGTAAATGCAGGATTATTTACGTATCCGATGCTTATGGCTGCCGATATTTTGTTGTATGACGCGGAGAAAGTGCCAGTAGGGAAAGATCAGTTACAGCATTTAGAGATGACGAGAGATGTGGCATCGCGGTATAATCATCAGATGGGAGAGACCTTTGTGGTTCCAGAGGCAGATGTACAGGAGAGTACGATGTATGTAATCGGGACCGATGGGAATAAGATGAGTAAGTCGCGTGACAATTACATTGACATATTTTTACCGGAGAAAGAGTTAAAAGACGTCATCAACAAAAAGATAGTAACCGATGCAACGCCATTGGAAGATCCGAAGGTAGCGGAGGGCAGTTCGGTGTATGAGCTATATAAGTTGGTAGCTGGGACAGATCGTGCGGGAGAAATGCGGGAGAAATTGGCACGTGGTGGATATGGGTGGGGACATGCGAAGCGCGAATTATTTGAGGCGATACTGGATCGTTTTGCGGCAGAGCGAGGGCGGTATAATGCGTTGATGGGGAATAAGGAGGAGATAGAAGAGGCGTTAAAAGTTGGAGCTGCGAAGGCTCGGGAAGTTGCGGGTGGGGTTATGTCGCGGGTGCGAGGTGGGGTTGGGTTTGGGGGGTGATTGTATAATTTGCATTCCCTCCTCCCTCATTATCGAGAAAAGTGCCACCTTGGGCTGAATGGCACGGCCGACGAGGGTTTCAAAGATATTCGGGTTGTTCCGATGGATGTGCTTGAATGTACGTTCCATCAAGTACAATTGGG
>JBJOIB010000196.1:0-2875 GCA_046047375.1 Bacteroidota bacterium | reverse complement strand
AACTAAGGCGATGTCGACATGGAGTTTTTGAACCTCCTGACCATTTATCTTATCAAAAGAAACGAATGTGTTGGAGTTCATCAAACGATAAACAAAACTCGATCTACCGAGGATCATGCCTTGGTTTACCATTTTTTTGAAAGGCTCATCAAATCCAATGAAGCCTCGGTCGAATAAAAACTTCGTCCAAAATCGGCTGTACAACAAGTGGCCTGTGGCATGTTCCGCACCTCCCATATACAGGTCTACCTGACCCCAATAATCGGCCTTCGACCGCTCACAAAAAACGGTGTCGTTGGTAGGATCCATATACCGCAAGAAATACCACGATGAACCGGCCCAACCGGGCATGGTGTTGAATTCCATGCGATCTCCTCTGAACACATTCCAGTCTTCCTTCTTGGCACGTGCCAAAGGAGGTTGGCCATCAGCTGTGGGTAAGTAGGCATCCACTGGTGGTAAAGTTACCTGCTCATCCTCAAGCAATTGAGGCAGATCTCCGTCGTAATACACTGGAAACGGTTCTCCCCAATAACGTTGGCGACTGAAAACGGCATCGCGAAGTCGATAGTTGACTTTACCCTTGCCCCTTCCAATACGTTCCAATTCATCAATGATGGCTCGTGTGGCTTCACTTCCACACAAACCATTCAAAAACCCAGAATTTACAAGCGGTGTAGTTTTATCCGTATGGGCACCTATTGAAAGGTCTACCTGATCAAAAATGGGAAGGATATCAATTCCATACGTGCTGGCAAAATCCCAATCGCGCTGATCACCTGCAGGCACCGCCATTACTGCACCTGTTCCGTAGGAAGCAAGCACGTAGTCGCCAATCCAAACCGGAATGCGATCTCCGGAAACAGGGTTCACGGCAAACGCTCCGGTGAATACACCCGTCGACTTAACTTCTGCCTGACGGTCGCGTTCGGTTTTCAATTTTGTTGCTTCAATATAGTCCTCAACGGCTTTTCGTTGAGCGGGCGTGGTGATTTGCAAAACCAGGTCATGCTCGGGAGCCAGGGTCATAAAGGAAACACCGAAAATGGTATCCGGTCGCGTGGTAAACACCTCAATAACGGCGTCGCTGTTTTCTACATCAAACAACACAGAAGCCCCTTCTGATCGTCCAATCCAATTGCGCTGTATATCTTTAATGGAGTCTGACCAATCTACTGTTTCAAGACCACTGATAAGTCGCTCAGCATAGGCACTTATGCGCATGCTCCATTGGCGCATCAATTTCTGCTCCACGGGATGTCCGCCGCGCTCTGAACGCCCATCCTTAACCTCGTCATTTGCAAGCACAGTACCGAGGGCCGGACACCAGTTCACCCATGAATCAGCGAGATAGGTCAAGCGAAAATGCATCAGAATCAGTTGATGCTGCTTATTGTTCATCGAAGCCCAGTCAACAGCAGTGAATTCTCCTGAGAACGAAGTGCTGAACATCGGGAAGTCACTTAGGGAAATTTTCTTCCACCAATCTTCCTCCACTGCTGCATTCACATTGTAAGATCCATTCTCTTTGAACTTCGCAATCAACGTCTCTATTCCCTCCGCACGGTCGGTATCGCGGTTGTACCACGAATCAAATAAACGAGCGAAAATCCACTGCGTCCATTTGTAGTAGCTAGGATCACTGGTTCGCACTTCGCGTGACCAATCGTATGAAAAACCTATTTGGTCGAGCTGTCCGCGGTATCTGGCAATGTTGTTTTCGGTCGTAATTGCGGGATGTTGCCCGGTTTCGATGGCATATTGCTCTGCCGGCAATCCAAACGAGTCGTAACCCATTGGGTGCAACACATTGTACCCCTGATGACGCTTGTACCTCGCAACAATGTCGCTGGCAATGTAACCAAGGGGATGGCCTACATGCAACCCGGCTCCTGAAGGATAAGGAAACATGTCAAGCACATAGAATTTCTTCTTTTCCTTCGATTCATGAACTGCATAGGCATGGGTATCAGCCCAACGCTTTTTCCATTTGGTTTCTATCTGCCTGAAATCGTAATCCATATCCTTTTTTTTGCAGTGCGAAATTAGCCATTTTCATGGGATGAGTGGTGCCTCTTACCAGCGAATAACCACCTTGCCCGATGTTTCCCTTTTTTCTAGTCGTTCATGCGCATCCGCCAAGGCGTCCACATGAAAAACCTCTCCATGAACACGCAAATCTCCCGCGATCATGAGATCAACGCAAGCCTTCAAAGCCTCCTGAATTCTTTCAGCTCTATGGTCAGCAATTTTGAGCATGTTAACACCAATAATCGACTGACTCTTCGCCATTCGCAAGATCGGAATCAAAAGTCCCATGCGGAATATAAGCTGCATGGTAGCAAATTTACCCCCCTGCATACTTGTGCGTTCAGCGGCTCCATAAATTACATTTCTACCACCCGACCCAAGCAAACGTTGGTCTTTTTTGAATGTAGTACCAGCAATGGCATTGAAAACCACATCGAGGCGTTGACCGCGGAGCAACTGGTTCATTTCTTCTTCATAATCCGCTTTTCGGTAGTTGACAACATGGTCTGCACCGAAATCACGCGCCACTTGTTCTTTAGCATCGCTTCCAACTGTAGCAAACACTTCACATCCTCGCCGCTTGGCGAGTTGAATAAGAAACAAACCTACCCCGCCTGCTCCTGCATGAACCAAAACACGTTCACCCGAGAACAGGTTGGTTGCCATGTGTGAGGCATAATAGGCGGTGCAGGCTTGGGTGCCAAGGGCGGTTGCATCAATCACATCCATTTCCTCCGGTACTTGAACAACCCCTGTGGCCTTGGTTACGCAATATTCGGCGTACCCTCCAAATCGTGTCATACCTGCCACACGCATACCCACATGTAAATTCTCCACCCCATGG
>JBJOIB010000195.1:0-6294 GCA_046047375.1 Bacteroidota bacterium | reverse complement strand
AAAACAACGTTTCCATGTCCGGTCATGTGCACCAATGGATAATTGAACAAGTCAAGACTACCGACCTCCACATAGGGCGCTTCAGGCAAGATGTTGGTGCCTAGTTCTTCATTACAGCTTTCAACGAGGTTGGGTATGCTGGTAGGATTGCCGTACCAATCACCTCCCCCATTGTATTTCAGAACTCCAATTTGCCAACTGCCGGATTGGGCAATTCCGGGTAAAACCAGTGTCAACAACGACAGGAACAAACAAAGGCGAGTGTAATTCATGTTTCAAAGGTAGTGTGAAGGAATGAAAGAACGAAAAAAGGCCAAAAATCGCGTAACCGAAACACAAAGTTAACGTACCAAGGAAGCGTTTCAGGAACATAATCCACCCGAAACCCTTATAAATACTGAATTGTAGAGAGTGCGCATATTCTCAAAACTTCGATGGTGAATCCACACTTGAATTTGTATATTTGCGCCTCGTAAAAAATTTTAACCTTAATTCCATGCAGAACAAGAGTGCTGTAATGCTCTTCACTATCCTGCTCGCAGTAGCAACACTGTACATCCTTTCATTCAACATGGTTGGAAACCGGTTTGAAAAGGTTGCTGACGAGCATGGTTCGTTTGTAGCAGATTCGATGCTGACGGCAGGTTTGATCACTGAAGCTCAATTTGATTCAGTAAAAACCCGCGCAGCCAAGGAGTTTTTGCGCGATTCTGCGAATGCCGAAGTTTATCCGGTATTCGGACACACGTACCGCGAAGTGAAAGAGAATGAGCTGAACCTCGGTCTCGACTTGCAGGGGGGTATGAGCGTAACGCTTGAAGTATCCATTCCTGACTTGATTGTGGCTTTGAGCGGAAATTCAGAAAACCCTGCTTTCGTAGCAGCAATTGCGCAAGCCCGTGAAGCGATGAAGAGTTCCAACGATGATTTCGTTACCCTGTTTTCACAGGCGTGGGCGAATCAAGGAACCGACATCGAAATGTGGCGTATTTTCCACAACATCGAGAACAAAGATTTGTTTCCAGCAAAGTCTACGGATGAAGAAATCATCGAGATCCTCCGCAACGAGGCTCAGATTGCTGTAGATAATACGGAGAACATCATCCGCAAGCGTGTTGACCAATTTGGAGTTGCGCAGCCGAACATTCAGAAATTGTCTTACGGTGGACGCATCCTCGTTGAGCTTCCAGGTGTTGACGATCCTGAGCGTGTTCGCCAGCAGATCAAAGCAACAGCGAATCTCGAGTTTTGGGAGACGTACAATAACACGGAAGTATTTGGACGTATTTCTGCTGCAAACGATGCTTTAGCGAAACAGCTTTACCCTGAGGTAGCTGCCCAAGACACCGTAAAGGTGATGGAAACAGTTATTACTCCTGAGGGTGATACCACATTGGTAGCTCAGTCTGACAGTGCTCGTTTTGCGAATATGTCGATTGAAGACCGTCGCAAGCGCGCTCCAATCTTCTCTATTCTTCAAATGGAGTTGCAGCGTCAAGGTCCAGTAGTGGGTTATGCCTTGGTGTCAGATACAGGTGAGGTGAACAAAATGTTGAATCATCCGATTGCCAAGGAGGCCTTTGGTGCCGACTTGCGTTTGATGTGGGAAGCTAAGCCTGCAACCCAGGTGGCTAGCTTGTTCGCTATTCACGACGAATCAGGCAAGAAAAAAGCTAAACTCGACGGTAAGAGCATTGTAGATGCACGCGTTGGGTATGACCAAATCGGTGACGTGGTTGTAAACATGACCATGAACGGAGAAGGATCTGGCATTTGGGGTCGTATGACAGAAGTAGCTGCAACCAGCGGTCAACGTCCGATTGCAGTGGTTCTCGACAACCGCGTATATTCTGCTCCATCTGTGCGCACAGCTATTATTGATGGCCGTTCACAAATTTCATTTGGATCAGGACAAACAGCAGAGCAAAAGCTTCAAGAAGCACAAGACTTGTCAAGCTTGTTGAAAGCAGGATCTCTTCCTGCACCTGCGCGTATCGTAGATGAAGTAACCATTGGTCCACAATTGGGTGAAGACAACATCAACGCAGGTGTGATGTCATTCATCATCGCCTTCATTGTGATCATGTTGTACATGGTGTTCTACTATAAAGGCGCCGGTTTGATTTCGGATATCGCTTTGATTGCCAACTTGTTCTTCTTGATTGGAGCCTTGGCTTCATTGGGAGCGGCGCTTACACTTCCTGGTATTGCCGGTATCGTATTGACCATCGGTATGGCGGTAGATGCTAACGTGTTGATTTACGAACGTGTTCGAGAGGAGATGCGCAATGGAAAAGGAATGAACCTCGCAATCAAAGAAGGTTATTCAAAAGCTTACTCAGCGATCATCGATGCGAACATCACAACCTTGTTGACTGCAATCGTATTGTACTCTTTTGGTTCTGGTTCAATTCGCGGTTTCGCTACTACCTTGATCGTGGGTATCTTCACATCTCTGTTCTCAGCGATTGTGATCACTCGTTTGATCTTCTTCAGCCGCATGGAGAACAAGAAATCGATTTCGTTCTACACTGAAATGACCAAGAACTGGTTTACCAATATCAACTTCGACTTCATTGGTAAGCGTAAGATGTTCTATGGTTTGTCTGGAGTAATCATCTTGATTGGATTGATATCATTGTTCTCTCGTGGATTGAACATGGGTATTGAATTTACTGGAGGTGCTACTTTTGATGTAACATTCAGCCAACCGATTGATGTTGAACAAGTGCGTGGAGTGCTTGCTGAAGCATTTACACAGGATGGAGTGAAAGGCAATCCAATGGTTCAGACCAAAGAGTCGAACAGCGAAGTGCGTATCATGACCAACTACCTGGAAAACAGCACAGATTCTGATGTTGATGAGCAAATCAACGCAGCGTTGAATGGTGGATTAGGTCAGTTGAACATTGACTATACCGTGGATCGTTATA
Source organism: Bacteroidota bacterium (assembly GCA_046047375.1). Taxonomy (GTDB): domain Bacteria; phylum Bacteroidota; class Bacteroidia; order Flavobacteriales_D; family Sanyastnellaceae; genus RI-182. The sequence goes on along the minus strand of JBJOIB010000195.1, from coordinate 3,361 downwards.
ACAAAGTAGACTCTACCATTTCTGACGACTTCCGCACAGGTGCCACCTACGCAACCATCTTCTCGTTGTTGATCATCTTCTTGTACCTATTCTTCCGCTTCCGCAGCTGGCAGTTTGGTGCAGGCGCTTTGATTGCCTTGGTGCACGACGTGTTGATCGTTCTTTCGTTCTTCTCTATTTTCTGGGGCATTATGCCATTCACCATGGAAGTAGACCAAGCATTCATTGCGGCTATCCTGACTGTAATTGGTTATTCAATCAACGATACGGTGGTTGTATTCGACCGTATCCGTGAGTACCTCGGAATTGCGGGAAGCAAGAAAGATCGCAAGGATGTTATCAATGATGCAGTAAACACAACTTTGAGCCGTACCATTAATACATCACTCACAACCTTTGTAGTGTTGTTAATGATCTTCATTTTTGGAGGCGATAACATCAAAGGCTTTGTGTTTGCATTGCTTGTGGGTATCATTGTTGGTACTTACTCATCAATTTTCATTGCAACACCAACTGTTTACGATTTGTCACCTAAGGGCGGCAAAAAGTAATCATCGCAAACTATGTGAAAAGGCACCTCAATAGGTGCCTTTTTTTTGCCCTTTCGAAAGGTCAGCAGTTTTTGCGGTTGGAAGGGTTGGTGGATTATTCTTGATAAGATTTCAATTGCTCATCCCTCCTACTTCATAGAGTATTCCCTAACTTTGCCGCATGGGAGCGTCGGAGATTATTTTCATTTTCGTGGTTTACCTTTTGCTTTTCGGGGCCAAAGGTGTTCCTTCGCTCGCTCGCACCTTGGGAAAAGCCATCTACCAATTCCGACAAGCCAGCAGCGATATACAGCAAGAAATCTTGAACTCCTCACAAGAGCTAAAACAAGGGGTTCGTAGAATGGAAAACTCGGTTTCGTCCACCGTCAACTCCATGATGGAAGAAGAAACCAAACCTGCTCCCAGCGTATCTTCTGACGCTCCTTCAGAAGAACCAACAAAATCTACTGACTCACCTCAAAACTGATGGATGTCTTACTTTTATTGTTAGGACTCGCAACCTTAGTTGCCAGCGGAGAAGTGCTTGTTCGCGGTGCTGCCGGCATCGCACTCAAAGCGCGTATTTCTCCTTTAATTGTAGGATTAACGGTTGTGTCTATCGGCACTTCTGCTCCTGAATTATTTGCTTCTGTTCGTGCGGCTTTGGAGGGTAGCAGTAACATTGCTGTAGGTAACGTTGTGGGTTCAAACATTGCGAACCTTTCCCTAGTGTTGGGAATCACAGCCCTCATTTATCCCATCAACGTAGATCGGTTGCTCATTCGACTCGATGGTCCGGTGATGGCCGGTGCTTCTGCGCTTTTCATCATTTTGGCATGGGATGGCGTGATTGAACGTTGGGAAGGGATCATCCTAATCACTGCATTGGTGATCTTTCTTCTGACCTTGATTCGCCGGGCACGTCAAGAACCTTCAACCCATGATGAAGTTGACGACATGCAATCATTTGGCACCAAAGGATACGCTTTTTTAAGTGCATTGGTAGTAGCTGGTTGTGTTGGCTTGTATTTCGGCTCAGGTTGGTTTGTGGACGGCGCGAGCAACATTGCAAAGTCTTTGGGCATTTCAGATTACATCATAGGGGTAACTGTAGTGGCCATCGGAACGTCAGTTCCAGAGCTTGTAGCTTCGGTTATTGCAGCCTTGAGGCACCAATCGGATTTGTCTATCGGAAACCTGGTAGGCTCCAATATCTTCAACATCCTGGGCGTATTGGGAGTCACTGGCATCATCATTCCATTGCCCGTAGATTCATTGGTAATCTCCAGTGATATGTGGTGGATGCTCGGAATAGCGCTACTCATTTTCCCTCTGATAAAAATGGGGTACCGCGTAGTTCGTTGGGAAGGTGCCCTTCTCTTAGGAGTTTATATCGCCTACCTTTTCTCGGTTTTACTTTGATTGAAATCCTGCATCAAGGACCAGCGCGCGCCGTCTTGGTAGAAAGTGCTTTTGGCCATTTAGACTTTGATGCTGTTCGTGACGACATTCAATGGCGACAAAACAGCATTCGCGTGTACGGGAAAATCCATTTGGAACCCAGGCTCACCGCTTGGTACGGCCCTGAATACCGCTATTCATCTATTCATTGGCCTGCTGCTACGCTTTCACCGCTCACTCGCGGGATGATAGAGCGGGTGCAGGAAATCGAGGATTTTCCTTTCAACGCAGTTTTGTGTAATTATTACCGAGATGGCAACGATGGGATGGGCTGGCATCGCGATAACGAGCCCGAAATGGACCAAAGGCTAATCGCCTCAGTCAGCATCGGCGCAACGCGCACCTTTCAGCTTCGGAATCGAACAAGCGGCGAGCGGATAGATATTCCTTTGACTCATGGTTCGTTGCTTTTTATGCATAACTTACAGAACGATTGGGAACACGCTGTTCCGAAACGGAAAAAAGTGATTTTTCCGCGAATAAACTTCACTTTCCGCCACATCTTTTCCCCGAAATAAGCGGGGAATAATACCTTTGCATTATGTCAGTTCACAGCGATATTAAACGAGTAACCACCCGTGTTCTCCAAGAGATGAAACACCGTGGCGAAAAAATTTCGATGCTCACTTCGTACGACTATTCCATGGCTAAAATCGTGGACCAAGCCGGCATTGATGTGATCCTCGTGGGTGATTCTGCGTCCAATGTAATGGCCGGTCATGAAACCACCCTTCCTATTACACTTGATCAGATGATCTACCACGCTTCTTCTGTGGTGCGCGGTATCAAACGTTGTTTGGTAGTGGTTGACCTACCTTTTGGAACCTACCAAGGAAATTCAAAAGAGGCCTTGAACAGCGCCATCCGTATCATGAAAGAGAGCGGCGCACATGCCGTCAAGCTTGAAGGTGGCAGGGAGATTAAAGAATCCGTAGAACGCATTTTGTCTGCAGGAATTCCGGTCATGGGACACCTCGGACTCACGCCTCAGTCGATTTACAAATTCGGAACCTATGTGGTGCGCGCCAAGGAAGAGGAAGAAGCCAACCGCCTTATTGAAGATGCCAAAATGCTAGATGAAACAGGGTGCTTTGCCCTTGTGTTGGAAAAAATTCCCGCTAAACTGGCCGAACGTGTTGCTAAAGAAGTGAGCATCCCTGTTATTGGGATTGGTGCAGGAAGCGCAGTGGATGGACAAGTGTTGGTGATTCACGATATGCTTGGAATCACACAGGAATTCAGTCCGCGTTTCCTCAGACGCTATCTCGATATGGGAGACCAAATGATGAATGCTGTGCGGCAATATGTGAGCGATGTTAAATCGGTTGACTTCCCGAATGAACACGAGCAATACTAAGCCAATCTAATCG
>JBJOIB010000194.1:0-9029 GCA_046047375.1 Bacteroidota bacterium | reverse complement strand
GACCAAGAACCCGTTCATTTTTCCTGGCTTATCGATATCGATGAAAATAGGAGAGCGCTCCTTGTTTGAACATGCCTTCCGCTTTGCTGAATCCATTGAAAACAAAGAAGGAAAGGCCTTTTTTGCTTATAAGTTGAACTTCTACTACATGCAGGCGTACGACTGGGAAGCGGAAAATTACGACCAAGTGGACGGTTCGTTGGTACCTACTAACAATCCCGGGCGGTTCGACGCGGTGAACATCTATGGCGATGAGTATTTTCCGGCGATGGACTTTTCTTTTTCCACCGATCCAAACAGTTCAGGATCTGCCCCGTGGAACTATCCGGGCATTGGTACATTCTTCCGCACAGGATACAAAGAGAGCGATATGGTGGATTACAACACCGACAACATGAAGGCCAACGCGTCATTCCACCTGCGCACCAAGCCCGAAGAAGGGTTTGATTCACCCGAGTTGATTTACGCGTTCAACATTGGTACTGGAACTACTGTGTACCAAGGTGATAACCGCTTTTCATTGCGCGACATTGTGTTTTTTCAAAACCGGGTAGAGTTTAGAAAGGAAAACAAGTTTTTCATTCGAGCCTACATGACCAAGGAAGATGCCGGGCGTTCGTACGATCCTTATGCCACTTCTTTGCGCATGCTTGAAGAGGCCCGCAGCGATGAAGACTGGGCGAAGGTATATGTGAAATTCTGGAATGACAGCATTGAAGATCAGCTGATCGATATGGGATTCCCGCAATTGGAGATTGATCCAGGACCACCGTTCCAGATTGTATTCGACTACGATTCACTCAATACCTGGTTGGATTTTTACAATGACTCGCTGACCTATTTCCACAACCTTGTGGCTAACTGGACAAACAATGGCAACGCTGGCATACCGGGCATTAGTCCGCTCGGATATTATGCTCCAGGCACAGCTGAGTTCAACGAAGCTTTTACGCGCATCACCAGTGCGAAGAACAACGATGATTTAAACGGTACCCGCTTTTTTGACCGCAGCGCGCTGTATCACATGCATGGCGAGTACATTTTTGAGCCTACGTTTATAGATCAAATCAGGGTAGGGGCTAACGGGCGCATCTACCGTCCGGTTTCTGACGGCACCATTTTCTCTGATACCAGCGGAACAACCATCACCAACAGAGAGTGGGGTGCTTACATTGGAGTGGAACAGAAACTCAAAGCAGACCGGTACATCGTTTCGGCCACCTTGCGGGTAGATAAAAACCAGAATTTCGACATGATCTTCTCACCAGCGGCCTCGTTGGTGTGGAAGCCGCGTGAAAATGACTACTTGCGCTTGTCGTTCTCCAGTGCGTTGCGCAACCCGACCCTGGCCGATCAGTACCTCGATTTGAATGTTGGTCCGGCCATTTTGCGAGGAAACCTTCTTGGCGCTGATAGCCTCATCACCCTTGAATCGTTCACCAACTACCGAAGCACGCTGAATACAGATACCCTGGAGTATTTCAACATCGCACCGATTCGTCCGGAGCAGGTGAGAACCTTCGAAATAGGGTACCGTACACTTCTGGGGCGCAAGGTGTATGTAGATGCGGGCTATTACTTTAGTTCATACAGCAATTTCATCGGATTCAACATAGGTTTGGAAGCGTCGTTTGATCCTACTACCAATTTGCCTGATGACATCCAAGCGTTTCGCTACGCTGCAAACTCTTTGAACAACGTAAGAACGCAGGGTGTAAGTATTGGGTTGAACTACTACTTGAACGACATCTTCAGCTTGTCTGGAAACTACTCATGGAACAAGCTCATTAAAACGGCAGAAGACGATCCGATCATTCCGGCCTTCAACACACCGGAGCATAAATACAACCTCGGTTTAACTGCCCGCGATATAAAGACGGGAGGCAACAGTGGCAACAAATGGGGCTTCGGCGTGAATTACAAGTGGATTCAGGGCTTCGTTTTCGAAGGTTCGCCCCAGTTCACAGGTTTCATTCCATCGTATGACTTAGTGGATGCACAGGTAAACTTTTTTGTGAAGGAAATCAACACCACATTCAAGGCGGGGGCATCCAACGTGTTGAATAACAAGGTTTACCAAACCTATGGTGGGCCGCGCATCGGACGACTTGCCTACTTCTCTATTCTCTATGAGCTAGGGAAATAGTTAAGAGCCATCGTTGGTTTTCAACAGTTGTTGTTAGTTTGAAGTGATTTGGAGGGGCGGATGCTTTCGAAAAGTTGTGTACCTTTCCCCCAAATCAGTTGAACTATGAAAAAAATCTTTACACTTTTAGCTATTGCCCTCGTAATGGGAAGTGTCGAAATGAAGGCACAGCGCTATCTAGAGGAAGTATTTGACGACGTAGAGGTAACCTCCGACGTTGTTTACGGTGTGAACGCAACCGTGTTGTATTATTCAGTTTTAGGGGAAGCGATTCCGGAAGCGCTAGAACTCGATTTGTATGAGCCTGCTGGCGATACAGAAACAGCACGTCCGCTCATTCTTTATTTCCACACTGGTAACTTCTTGCCACACCCGCAAAACGGTTCACCAAGTGGTACCCGCACTGACTCTACAACGGTTGAGTTGTGCAAGCGTTTTGCCCGTATGGGGTATGTTGTAGCTAGCTGCGACTACCGTTTGGGGTGGAACCCGATTGCTCCAACGCAAGAAGAGCGTGTGAACACCTTGATCAACGCTGCTTACCGCGGTGTGCAGGATGCTCGCACTGCTGCGCGTTACTTCCGCATGACAGAAGCTGAGTTGGCAAACCCTTACGGCATCGATCCTGATCGCATTGTGGTTTGGGGACAAGGAACTGGCGGTTACATTTCGTTGGCAGCCTCTACCATTGATGAGTATGCAGATATTTTGATCCCGAAATTCATCGGTTCTAACCTATTGCCAATGGTAATTGAGCAAGTGAACGGAGATATTTTCGGTACTTCAGTAGGGGTTAATCCTTTGGATAACGACACCCTTTGTTACATCAACCACGCAGGTTATTCATCTGATTTCCAGGCGTGTGTAAACATGGGTGGTGCAATGGGAGACCTTTCTTGGTTGGATGCCGGTGACGGTCCATTCATCTCTTTCCACACACCTACAGATCCATTCGCTCCTTACACAGAAGGTACTGTAATTGTACCGGTGTTGAACTTGCCGGTTGTAGATGTAAACGGTTCTTACGACGTTCAGGAGTTCTGCGCTGCAAATGGCAATAACGCATCGTTTACCATTGCTGGTTTCGATGATGCTTATAGCACAGCGGCTAACAACTTCAACGACGGCTTAGACGGTTTGTTCCCATTCGTTCGTCCTGCTGGCAGCGAAGCTGATTCAGCGCCATGGGAATGGTGGGATCCTGCAACCAACCCGAACAGCGATGCTGGTTTTGCAACCAACCCTGATATGACAGCTATGAAGGGTATGACCTTCTGTGATTCTATTCAGATGTATGCTGCTCCTCGTTTGGCGTGTGCTTTGGGCTTGCCTAACTCACCATGCGAAGGTTTGGTTCCGGCCAATGACTTGTGTGCTGACGCCATTGACGTTTCAGACTTGATGGGCGGTGGATTGGACGTTCCGGTTGCATCAGATACATTCTCAAATGAGGGTGCTACTGCTGAATCTGGAATGTCAGGCATTAGCTGTTTTGAAGACAACAACAACGCTGGCCCTATGGTTAACAACTCGGTGTGGTTCACCTTCACTGGCGACGGCGAAGCGTACACCATCACCACCGGTGACTGTGGCGGAACTGCTACCTTCTTCGAGGGTGATACTCAGATGGCCGTTTACTCAGGTTCATGCGGATCTTTGGTAGCTGAAGAGTGCAACGAAGATATTGACTTCAACGGATTGAACTACTACAGCGAAGTAACCATTGAAACAGAAGCGGGAGTGGAATACTTCATCATGGTTGATGGATATGACTACACATCGTTTGGTGGTGATCCTGCTTCAGGCGATTTCTGTTTGACATTCACGCAGACAGAGGTGAGCGTTTCTGAGTTGAACAGCGTGCAGGTATCCATGTATCCGAACCCAGCGAATGCAGAGCTTAACATCCGTGCTAACGGAGTGGTAAGCAGCGTAGAAGTGTACAATGTAGTAGGTGAGTTGGTTCTTACAGCTAATCCACGTAACTCATTCGTAACTTTGAATGTAGATGCCCTTGAAGGTGGAATCTACACAGTGCGCGTTACTACTGCAAACGGTGAATCAGTTCAGCGTTTTGTAAAGCAATAAGCTTATAACCATAAAATTGAAAGAGGCTGCGTTCTGAACGCAGCCTTTTTTTTATGCTATGATGTAGGTGGCTTCGGTGCTGTTTTTCGGCTGGGTGCATTGTTGGTCTCCCCATTCTTCCAACCAATGGTTCGAATGTAATCAATTTTGAACCATCAAATAACCCGAAATGAGAAGGACTTACCTGCTCAACGCTCCCGCTAACTCCTACCTAACAGCCATTACTGTTTGAGGATTTTGTACCAATGGTACCCGTTGTCAGTTAAAACTCTTACGAAATAAACGCCATCAGAATAAGTTGAAAGGTCAATAGGGGTAACCGTTGTTGCTTTGATCAGCTGATACTGAAAATTGTATAACCGTATTTCCTGTATTACTTCCTTAGGCAACCCTATGTCAACTAGTCCCTCGGTTGGATTTGGGAAAGCACCAGATGTAATTGACGTCTTTTCATTGATCCCCACGGGTTCCAAACAGTCTGAAATGCTACCAAAATTCTCAATAGCAGCAAAAACCTCTTGTTCTACGGTATAGAAAATGGAGTTGTTGTTGGTTTGGTAACCGATTCCAACACCGTTGGTCATGAAAACGAAGCCAACTTTTCTGAGGGGGTCAAAATAAGCATCACTGACCAATCCGTATGCTTCGCCAGCATGACCGAACATTGATGCACTGCCGGGCAGCGCAATATCATTGCCAGGAGTGGAGGTAATTCGATGGATGCCAAGACCCCAACTTCTAAAAAGTCCGTAGTAATTATTGCCATTCGTACCATTGTACGTCCACTCATTCGCGATCATAGCATCGCAAGATGCCTCCGTAAGTAGCGTCACACCATCGTAACTTCCATGATTCATCAGCACAAGAAATATCTTGGCGAGGTCTTGCCCTGAGCATCTAAAACCACCTTGCGGGCCAAATCGACCTCCGTTCGTGCCGGGAATATAGCCATCGAGGTTGTTAAAAATGGGCTGAACTCCTTCATAATCATCGGCTTGAGATGTCCAAACGCCGTTGATTTTTCTATACAGCACCGCTAATTGATCAATGTCAGCCAAATCGTTCACGTTGAATGACGCATCTATTCCCAACGGGTCTGAAATATGCTCCTTGCAGTAAACATCAAAACGAACGTTGGAAACCTTTTCGATGATGGTTCCTAGAATAACATAATTGACATTCGAATAGTTGAAGTAGGTACCCGGTGCCGTAGTATTAAACTGGCCTGAAGTGTAATAAGCTCCAGAGGTGGAAATTAACTCACTCAAATCAGGAATTGGGTTGTCGTTGACTGTGGAACCTAAGAAACTGCTATAGGTTGAACCATCAACGATAGATGATGTGTGCGACAAGAGCATCCTGACCGTAATGGGAATATCGGGGTGGTTAGGATTTTGAACACTGTAGCCTAGAATGGAACTGATGTCGGCATCTAAATCCAAAAGGTTTTGCTCTACCAATTGCATTGCGGCAATGGCCGTGATGGTTTTAGACACACTTGCAATCCTGTATTTGGTGTCCACCGAGGAATCAATATTGCGCGCTAAGTCAGATTTTCCGATGGAGATGTTCTCGATGATACCGTCTTCGCAAAATACAACCAAGGTTCCACCCATCATATCATTGTCTGACGAGATGGTGTTGAATTCATCGGCCAGGTTCTGCGCATAGATGATTGCAGTCAAACCAAGGGCAAAACAAAGACTGAGAGTTTTTTTCATATCATTTATAGTTCTAATCGTCAGGCTTGCCGCTACCTCCAAAGAAAGCGTATACGGCTGTTTTATCCGATCATTTGAGATGACCAATCAAGCTGACAAGGTTATTCCAAATATACCGAAGTTCATTTGATTGAAAACGCATCAACTCTTTTCGATGGTGTTAAGTAATATGATCGCACCTACATGCGGTAGCTTCTATGTCCCCCGCAAACCCGCTCCAGTAGGGCGTTGGCAGCTTTGCGGATAACAGAAAAATGCACGGATTGAAGGCGCTCTCATCAACAGACCAACCGCACGCGCTGCTCAATAGCCTGCCGCAATGGGTAGGTGTCTTCCAAGGCAGCTAAGAAACCTGATCGTATTTCGGTTGCAACCGTCGCTAAGGTCCATCGATCCAGTGTTTCCAGGGTAGGTATGCGACACAATACAGGTATTCCGCTCATGCGCTCAATAGCTGCCTCCGATGTTCGATTGCCCTCTCCATTTACAATGATGCCCGCTACCGGAACCCCCCGCTGCTGCAATACCTCAAGGCTCAGCAAGGTATGATTGATGGATCCCAAGTAATTGCGCGTAACTACTATGGTCGGGATATTCCACACTAACAATAAATCTAAGATGGTTTGATCTTCGTTTAGCGGAACCATAATGCCCCCGGCTCCTTCAACAATTAACGGACGCGCATTGGAAGGCAGTTGGAGTTGGCTGAGTTCGATTTTTATGCCATCCAAGGCTGCTGAGGCATGAGGCGACATAGGGCGAGTAAGTTGATAACGCTCGGGGAATAGATGGGTGTCTTCAGGTGCTAATGCCTTCACCTTCATGCTGTCTGTATTGTCTAAATCGCCAGACTGCACCGGCTTCCAATAATCAGCTCCTAGTACATGACAAAGTGCGGCCGAAACAACGGTTTTTCCAGCGTTGGTGTCGATTCCTGTGACGAAGTATTCCATTGAAATAGTCAAGGTTATTTGAAGAGAGTGTTAGTTGAAGTTGGAAAAGGAAAACCTTTGCCTTGCTTTGGCTAAAAGTACAAAGTCACAAACAATTCACAAGCGCACGAAGCTCTTTTTCGGTGTTGAAAGCATGCAGGCAAATGCGAATGCGCTCTTGTCCTGCCGGAACGCTTGGCTGTCGAATAAGCCTCGCATCGATGCCGGCTGATGCCAAAAGCTGAGCTGTTTGATTCAACGAGTGGATGTCGTGGGCTTGGAAATAGCGGATTGGACTATGATGATCGCCTCCTATCAATGGATTCGAAGCGGTGAGGCTGTTGAATATCTGAAGAACGTTATGGAGTGCTGAGCGTTGTTTATCCGCGCTGCTCGCGCGATGATGAAGGGCTTCTACCTCTGAACAAAACTGCGGTGATGGAGCAGTGGTGTAGATGAAAGGCCTGGATACATTGGCCAACAATGATCGCAGCGGAATCAAGGTAGCGATGCATGCCCCGCTGCCGCCCATGGCCTTGCCAAAGGTATGTATGCGCACATCAACGTCATTGAATTGCACGCCGTCAGCTGCTCCTCTGTGATGGGCCCCGATCCATCCTGTTGTATGGGCCTCGTCAACGATCAAGGAGAAATGGTACTTCTTTTTCAGTTCAAACAGGTCTGCCAAAGCTCCAAAATCACCGTCCATACTGAAAAGCCCTTCAGTAACAACAACTGTGGGGCCCTCGGTCTTGAGAAGCTGTGCCTCTAGGTAGTTACTATCGTTGTGGCGGAAACTTCGACTGCGTGCTCGGCCCAAAAACAACCCATCACGGATGCTGGCATGGATGAATTCATCGTAGAAAATGGTGACTCCTGCAGTTCCTAACGCGCTGAACAACGCCAAGTTGGCGTGGTAGCCCGAATGAAAGAGAATGGCCTCGCGGCTGCCATAATGCCCCGCTAGAAATTCTTCAGTGACCTCAAGGGCTGAATGATTTCCGTATATGAGTCTTGAAGAACCTGAACCTGACGGTGCCTCGGAGAGTGTGAGCGCTTCTCGGGCTAATCCAAGGTAATCGTTCGAGGAAAAATCGATGGGAAGCGGCGCACTTAACTGGCGCAAGTTATCTGACACAGCTTTTTGCTGTAAAAGGTGCTGCACGTGTTCATCCAACCGATCAACCATGCTGCAAAGGTATACGCTAATCTTTCACCTTCACGCGGATTTCTGCTTCTATTGGACGTTCAGTGTTGGCTGCGATAGAAACAGAGCGGTATTGCCAACCGGTTTTGCCGGTACTATCGAAATACACGGTTATAGTGGCTTGCTGTCCCGGCATGATGGGATGTTTGGGATAGTCTGCTTTGGTGCATGTGCAGGCCACAGAGTACTCCGTGAGGATGAGAGGCACATCTCCTGTATTGGTAACCACAAAAGAGCAGGTCAGCTGCTCGCCGGCTTGAACAGCATCGAACTTGTGGAATTTTTTATCCAAAGAAAACTCCGCAACCTGCGCTATGACAGGTGCGGAGCTTAATATGGTTATCAGTACAATAAAGTACTTGAACATGCTTAGTTGTTAACGGGAGCGCCTGTGTTTGGCTTCACTGGAGCACCACCTGCATCACCGGCTTCAACAGTTCCTTTGATACGAATAATCTTGGAAGGCTCGTTGGTTGCATTCGATGAAATGGTAACCGACTTGTTGATAGGGCCTACACGGTTGGTGTCGTACTTAACCGCGATGCTTGATGTGTTTCCCGGAAGAATTGGAGATTTGTCACACTGTGGAACTGTGCATCCGCATGATCCTTTGCAGCTTGTGATGATCAAAGGCTCTGTTCCTGTGTTAGTCACAGTAAATTGGCACTGACCATTGGCGCCTTTTTGAATGGTTCCGTAATCATGCACCTCTTTGTCGAGGGTGATAACCGGACCGGTTGTTACTGACTGCGCAGATGCACCAAAACCAAGGCCTGCGATGAACAATAGGGTATAAAATGCTTTTTTCATAAAGTTGAATTTTTCGATCTCTTACTGGCAAATCTAACGCCAAAGAAAAAAAAATGTTCGGAGATTAACATATGATTAACAGCTATGAGGGTTAAAGTACCTGATAATCAATAACATAGATAACT
>JBJOIB010000193.1:0-3743 GCA_046047375.1 Bacteroidota bacterium | reverse complement strand
CTTCGTAAACCGCGATTATGGAATCATCGGATGCGAGGAATATGCTCATGTTGGTAGCGAATTCATCTGGTGATACTACCGAATTATTGACTTCCCAGTGCGAGAAGATGCTCCACTCATCCACAGGGAAGGTGTTGAAGAACACATCCACACCGCCTGAAACCTCATCTTGGAAAGGATAAGAAGGAAGGTCGACAGCATTCATTTGAATGAATCCTGCGCCAGCAGGCTGCACATCCACATATATTTCGTAGTGTTCTAGCTCATTGAAAACAGCCACAATAGTATCTGTTTGAAAGATAGAGACAGAGCCAACAGGATCAGTATCATCTGGGTTTACGCTCGCATTGAGGACTTCCCAGTGGTCAAATACAAACCATTCATCGGCGCCTACGGCTTCAATTCCATGTCCGCCTACTTCCACCAGCGTTGTATTCGGATACGGCCCCATAGGTACCCCATCGAGGAGGATTTCACCAGCTCCAACAGGCTGCACATCGAACATCACCGCTTGCGGTTCGAAGTTGTTTACGAAATAGGCAATGATATAGGTGTCTTCTGTTAGGACAATTTCAATATCAGGGTTGGAAGAGTCAGCTATCACCACTCCACCTGAAACAACTTCCCAGTTGAGGAACACTCCCATTCCGAGGTCATCGGCACTGAGGGAGATAGGCAGGTCGGCGAAATAAGTTCCGCTGAACGGTGACTCATTGAGGTTGATCGTATATTCTACGAGATCAACGGCTCCAACACCAACAATTTCGATGGTGAGGTTAACCGCTACCACGTCATAGCAATCTTCAAGGCCTTCAAAAATGAATGTTTCGCAACGCTCATCGATGAAGTCGCGCATTTGCTGCACACGACCCTCCCATTCTCCGATTGTACCGCCCCAGCGTTGGATTTGACGAGGCATTTCAGGTTCAATGACTGCGATCATACTATCCAGAAGATAGTTCATGTACTCACAGTTGAGGTATGTATTGCTTAGGTCAGCCCAGCGATTGATATAATCAGCGAAGAAATCTTCATTGTTCATGAGAGCGTTGAGCACAGGCACGTGTCCTTGGCCACCCACGTTTCCTAATTGATCAGGGTCACACGGGTCGGCTGTTGGTCCTGTATCCGGTACGCCGGTATAGTTCACGTAGCCATCAAATGTCGCGTCCATATCCCAAAGGGCGTATCTCCAGCGTTTTGCATCGCCGTCAGGGTGACGACCGCGCCACCAAGCGGTATTCCAGTTCAACCAGTCAGTACATACGGTAGCACTGTTGAGAATGAAGTAATCGATCAAACTCATGGTGTTGTAAACCGAGGTCACATAATCATAGTTAGCAGGATCGGTCATGTCATTGGTCGTGATGAAGTTCACCAAGGTGTACCAATCATCGCCTTGTCCGTATTCTTCCCAGGTTCCGCCCCATGTTTTGAGGAAATCAACGAAGTTTCTAGGTTGATCGTAGTAGTACTCGGTAAAGTCGAGGTCATCCACTTTCTCGCGGTACTCGTAAACGCCCCAATATTGTCCGTTCAGGTAAACGATACATGATTCAGATGTACGTTCATCCAAGTGCATATCAGCATTGTGTGAAAGTTCATGCACGTAAGCATCACGCACGTGAGCCCCTGGACGGAATGGATAGTTGTCGTTTGCAGCAGCTTTGAAGATCAAGCGCTGGTATTTAGAACGCGATTTTTCGTGAAAGAGTTGAGCATCCAGTACATAATCGTAACCAAGTTGGTCGCGGGTAACGTAGTCGAATCCACGTTGTCCGTATGCATTTGAATCGTTACCGTGTTCATTCGAATCACCGTGAGATTCTACCCAAAAAGCTCCATTGGGATGAAAAAACTCACATACTGTAAGTTCATCACCTCCCCAGCTTCCATCTCCAACAGTATTTCCGGAAATAGATACCACTGGAATTACGTGTTGGTCGTTACCGAAGAAGTAGGTATTCGTTTCTACGCGAGAAGGAAGCACACCCGCTGTAGAGCTGTAGGCAATCACTTTAAAAACAGTAGTGGTAGCGATGTTTACAGGACCAGTGTATTGGGTTGAAGCGTTCGTAGGCTCGTTACCATTGGTAGTGTAGTACATCGTTGTTCCCGGGTCTGCAGAGCACGTAACAGTGATCGGTGCGCCGTAGTAACCTGCCTGCACGTCGATGGTTGGCATAGACGCATATTCATTCCCAGTTGCACCCCCGTTTGGTCCGTCAGGAGTTGGATTGGTAAGGATAGCCCACGTATTGGATCCATCAGTAGTTCTTCCATAAGAGTGGTTCATGGAGAACGCGGGAATATCAGTACCGAAGGTATAAGAGTTGATAATCGAAAGACCGGGATCGGAGAAAATCAGCGATTCGCCTTGGGTCTGGTTGATTTTAAAGTTCGTATTGAGGTATCCGAATTGGTTCGGGTTTTCGTCGAAGAATCCTGTACAAAGCACTACCAGATGGCCATTTGCAGGCACTACCGTTCCGGCAGGGATTTCGAATTTACCAGGATCTGCGACGTTATCGCTTAAAAAATAACCTCCGATATCTATTCCAGCGCCAGTTGGGTTGTAGAATTCCACCCAATCTTCAAACTCGCCGGTCCAACCGCCACCGACACCGAAGTTGTTGTAATTAGCGGCGGAGAACTCATTGAGCACTACTTGCGCGGAGGCGGATGCAGTGATGAGCAAAGCAAAAATGGTTGACTTCAAAAATTTCATTGTCGTAGGTTCTGATAAACAGACGCTCAAAGCGCTTAAAAGGTTGCAGGGTATGTAAAGGTAACAAAAGAGAGCGGAAAAAGTGCACATAGAAATGCGACAATATTGGAACGTCACCTCGAAATCAGTGCTATACGCAATTTGTCTATCCTTGATTTTTCCTGCGCTCAAATGGGTTTGAAAGGTTCGACTCGGAGGGAATTTCAGCAGTGATATGAGAGGAAAGCACTGGTTGTGGGAATGCTCGAAAACCAAGTTTTAAAGCTATACGCTAAATGACTAGTTCTACATTTTTTCAACGGCGGCGGGAAAGATTTTTGATCGGATTGAAAATCACCGATGCTCCTGAAACACTTGATTTTTCTGCAAATAGTAATTTTGCGTATAGCTCCGAATTGCAAACAATGCTTGCTCTCCAACCAAAATCTGAGCTATACGCCATTTATCTATCCGTGATTTTTCCTTCCCTCAAAAAGGGTTTGAAAGGTTCGACTCGGAGGGAATTTCAGCAGTGGTATGAGAGGAAAGCACTGGTTGTGGGAATGCCCGAAAACCAGATTTTAAAGCTATACGCCAAATGACTAGTTCTACATTTTTTCAACGGCGGCAGGAAAGATTATTGATCGGCTTGAAAATCAACGATACCTCTGAAACACTTGATTTTACTACAAATAGCAACTTTGCGTATAGCTCAAATTTGAAAAAACACCCACTCCACCCCTTTCCCCAAATCCACAAAACACATTTGATTATTCCACCCCTTCCACTATCTTTGGCCCATCTAAACGCATCACACCATGTCGCACGAACATAAAGAAGCTGAACAAAACGAAATTGGCGGACCAGTTGTATTCGCATTGATCGTTTTCGCGATCATCGTGATCGCTATTTATTTCCTTGGCTAATTTCTCTTCCTCGAAGTTTTCTGCTTCCGGAATGCCATCGACTCATTCAATGCATGTCGCGTATATGCCACAGGAAGCTTGAGCCCCATCGAGGTATCTCCCTTTAAACG
>JBJOIB010000192.1:0-6410 GCA_046047375.1 Bacteroidota bacterium | reverse complement strand
GAATACAACCGGCTCTTCTAACTTGTCAACCAAGATATCATCCAACCGGGAACTTGTGCGGGAAGCCAATCCCTTGAATAACTTCCCAAATATGAAATAGAGAAGCCTTGAAATTAAAATTCCACCAAGCGTAAAACCAATGGCATACAACCATTGCTCCGCTGAATTACCTAAGAATGTTTTTTGTAAAAAGTCTGTCACGTTGCAAAGATACAATCTACAATCCAATAGAGATTCCACCACCAATCATCGGATTTGGGAAGGCTGCATTCGGATCATCAATCAAATCAAACATAACAGAAAGTCCTGCATACAATCGCCCACCAAGATTGGCGTAGTACCCTCCGCCTACATACCACTGCGGAATCCATCCGCGAACTAGGGTGTCTCTGAATGGGTCGAAATATTGGGAACTTACGTAATAATAATCCGATTGTATAAACAGTCGGTCACCTTCTTGCAGCAAGCCATCAAACAACGAAAACCTAGCATATGCCTGCGGTCCGTGAATACTGGTGGAATAGCTAATTCCGGGCGACCTGAATGAGTAATAATAGTACATGTACCCCGCACCCGTTGTCAATCGCTCGGTTAACCGGTAGCCCGCTGTAGGTGAAGCCCCTACCAATGTTTGTGTTCCAGAAAACTGCAAAGCGACGTTGCCCGAGAATACCCATCGGTTGCCTGCAACCTTTGGTTGAGACGTCTGTCCCAAAGCTGATAGACTCGCCAAAAAGACAACAAGAAATACGATGTTTTTCATGGATTATTTGTCCTGATTATTTCACTAAAATAAGTCTGAAAAAACGCTTTTTATTGTCGGTGAGGGTGAAAAAATAACTGCCGGTGGCAAGGTTTAAACTTTGTAATTCAACTTGCTGCTTACCCGCAGGATAAGATGTCTTTCCCCACGAACGTAAACACTTCCCATCCATGCTATAGATGTCAATCTCAACTTCTCCAGCTTCTATTAATTCAAACGTGAGAATGGCATGATCTTCAACAGGATTCGGATAAACGCCAAAGTGACCCTGGTCTGTTTCTACAACGTTGTTTCCACCCAAATAATGAAAGGTAACCTGATTGCTGCCGCTGTTCGCAACCACCAAAGTGTCGGTGGCTGATGCGTATGAAATATCAGCCGGATTGGAAAGCCCTGAATTAACGACCTGCGCTCCAGAGGAGAAATCATTGCTGAACTGAAAGATGTTCTGACCACCCCATGTCGACATGTAAAAATTACCCTCATCATCGATGTCGATGCCATCACAATTAACATAACTCCCGCTCATAACGGTTGTTACTGAATTGTCACTCAAATCAACCGCCTTTATGGGGGCATTCATACCCCAGTTCACGAAAACTAACCGGTTATTGAAGCCGTCATACGCAATTCCATTCGGGGTAGTCACAGTATTCGATACAATTAAAGTGTACTGTGGATTGGCTAAGTCGCTCACATCTATGCTGTAAATTTTCTTTGCCCCAAAGTCGGTAACAAACAAGGTATGATCACCATCTTGTCCCATGCCATTTAGAAAAACAACTCCCGGAATGCTCAAAGTCATGACTTCAGCAGCAGATGTTAAATCGTACCCCCGAATAATGTTGCTGGAAATAACAAACAAGGTATTCCCCAATACCTCCATGCCGTGTGTAGCACTCCCTGCACCAAACACTGACCATGTCTGTCCACCATTTTCAGTAACCAAAATATTCGATGAATTCGATACGAAGTAACGGTTGTTCACCGGATCGTGCTCGGCTGCTTCAATGTTACTTGGCGTTTGTGAAAATGCGCAGAATGGTGTAATACCGATCAAAAGGAGTATGAGGTGTTTCATGTGCTAAATTTGCACCAAATAACCGTGTTTTTGCGCAATTTTGCCGAATAAAATGATTCAACTATCGGAAACTTGGTGGCGGAACGTATCTTTGTTCCATGGCTCGTTTCGTCGATAAATATTGGGGTGCTCTGCGCAGATTTAAGCCGCTTTATCACCTCTACAACCTCAGTCAAAGGCGGTTGTTAGCGCGCAACAAGGAATTGTACAAAAAATGGGGCTTGAAAAAGTCAGTTTTTGCTCCTCTCTCTAGCGCTGACTTTGTCTCCAATCCCCTGGGGACTCAGATTCCTTGGAGCGATGGCAACGAGGCAATTAATGCTCGCAGTGGATGGGAAAATCTGAATCCACAAATCAAAGAAGCGCTCGCGGAAACATGGCAGCAAGATGGATATGCCTTGCTGCGCGGATACTTCGATCCGAATTTTATCGATCAAGTAAATGCGGAGGTTGAGCAACTCATGACTTCTGGGAAAATAGATTTCAACTATTCCGGCAGAAAAATCATGTTCGCATACCGTCAAGGAAAACTGCTTAAAGAAATCGCTTTTGATAAGGATATCGCCAGCGCTTTTGAATATCTCATGGGGAAATCGATGGTGCCTTTTCAAAGCATCAACTTCGAGAAAAGCAGTGAACAACGTGCGCATAGCGACTCTATTCACATGACTACCTTTCCCCTTGGATACATGTCGGCCGCTTGGATTGCACTCGAAGATATCGGTCCAGACCAAGGTCCTTTGCAATATTACCCCGGCAGCCATAAATTACCGTACGTGCTCAATCCTAGTTTTGATCACGGTGGAAGTACTTATTGGCTGGGCAACGAGGCGTATTTGAATTACGAAGAACACATCCAACAATTGATTCGGGACAAACAACTCCAACCAACCGTATTGAATGTAAAAAAGGGAGATGTGTTCCTCTGGCATGGAAATCTGCTCCACGGAGCGGTGAAAATGAATAACCGCGAGCTAACGCGAAAAAGCATGGTGGTTCACTATTTCTCGCCCGAAGTGATCTGCTACCACGAACTAACCCAGCGCCCAGCGCTTATCGAATTCGAATGAGTAAACCTGTTTATGGAAAGAATTTTCGCCTAGGAATCCTCGGTGGAGGCCAACTAGGTCGTATGCTTATTCAAGAAGCAATTAGCTTGGATATTGATGTTCATGTGCTAGATCCCGCACCCGATGCTCCTTGCGCGAATATTGCAGCATCGTTTACCTGTGGTGATTTTCGGGATTTTCAAACTGTAATGCAGTTCGCTGAAAATATGGACGTCGTTACCATTGAAATCGAAGATGTCAGTGTGCCAGCCCTGAGAGAATTACGCCAGAAGGGAATAAAGGTGTTTCCCGATCCTGATATCCTCGAAATCATCAAAGACAAGGGGTTGCAAAAGGAATTCTATGCAAAACATGGCATCCCAACTTCTGACTTTTCAATCATTTCAGGAAGTGCAGATATTCGCCAAGAACAACTCCCGATCGTGCAAAAACTCCGCACCGGTGGATACGATGGGAAGGGGGTGTTGGTTCTAAAATCACCGGAAGACCTGAACAAAGCTTTTGATGCACCTTCTGTTCTCGAAGATTGCGTTGATATTGCAAAGGAACTCTCAGTGATCATTTCAAGAAACGAGCTCGGACAATCAGCTACCTTCCCGGTTGTTGAAATGGTTTTCGATGAACGCTCGAATCTGGTCGACTATCTGTTCGCTCCAGCCATGATTTCAGTTGACGTGGCTAATCAAGCGTGCCAATTGGCCACACGAGTGGCCGATGCATTTAACTTTGTTGGCATTCTAGCGGTTGAGATGTTTTTAACCCACTCCGGGGATATTCTTGTCAACGAAATTGCCCCGCGTACCCATAACAGCGGACATCACAGCATAGAAGGCAATGTAACCTCGCAGTTCGGACAACACCTGCGTGCAGTGCTCGGTTTGCCCCCGGGAAGCACTGCCACCCTTCGTCCTGCCGCTATGGTCAACCTCGTTGGTGAACCTGGCTACAGCGGAAAGGTGATCTATCAAGGATTGGAAGAAGTGCTTGCAATGGAAGGTGTATATCCTCATTTCTATGGCAAGTCAGAAACAAAACCGTTCCGAAAAATGGGACACGTAACGATTATCGCCAATTCAGTAGATGAACTTGCTGATAAAGTCCACCTCGTAAAAAATACCATCAAGGTGATTGCCTGAGACAATCAACAAAATATGCCATTTTTCCACAAGTGTGACGAATGTGAAGGCTGATTCTATTCATCAAACGTAAATTGCAGCCAAATCGAGGATTATGAAACAATACCATGATCTGCTTTCTCACTTGCTGGAGCAGGGAACACCTAAATCAGATCGCACAGGAACAGGCACTTTAAGTGTCTTTGGATACCAAATGCGTTTCAACCTGCAAGATGGTTTCCCGGTCCTCACAACCAAAAAGCTGCACCTCAGATCGATCATCCATGAACTCTTGTGGTTTTTAAAGGGTGAAACGAATATCCAATACCTCAAAGACAACGGCGTATCCATTTGGGATGAGTGGGCCGATGAGAATGGCAATTTAGGGCCTGTTTATGGCTACCAATGGCGAAGCTGGCCAAATCCCGATGGGACTTCAACCGATCAAATCGCCAAGGTTATTGAACAAATCAAGTCGAAACCCGATTCAAGACGGCACATCGTTAGCGCATGGAACCCTTCATTGGTAGATCAAATGGCACTCCCTCCTTGCCACGCCATGTTTCAGTTTTATGTAGCAGATGGGAAACTAAGTTGTCAGCTCTATCAGCGAAGTGCTGATACTTTCCTCGGCGTACCTTTTAACATCGCTTCGTACGCGCTGCTAACAATGATGGTTGCTCAAGTGTGTGACCTCCAACCAGGCGATTTTGTATGGACCGGAGGCGATGTGCACCTCTATTCTAACCACATCGAACAAGCAAAGCTGCAACTTTCAAGAGACTTGCGTCCTCTCCCGCAAATGCGCATCAATCCGGAAGTGAAAGATATCTTCAGCTTTGTTTTCGACGACTTCGAATTGGTCAACTACGATCCTCATCCCCACATTAAAGCTGCTGTAGCTGTATAATATGATTGTTACTATAATTGCGGCGACCGCCGAAAACAAAGCCCTCGGCAAAAACAATGATCTCGTATGGGATTTGCCGGCTGATATGCAGTTTTTTAAAGACACTACACGTGGACATGCTGTGATAACCGGAAGGCGCAATTATGAGTCTATCCCTGAGAAATACCGCCCCTTGAAAGGACGCACCAATATTGTTGTGTCCAACAACCCCAACTATCCGGCCCCAGGTGCTGTAGTAGTGACTGATCTCCAAAATGCCCTTCAAGTAGCTGAAAAACAGGGGGAAAGCGAAGTTTTTATCATCGGTGGAGGACAAATTTACGCGCTTGCCTTGGAAGAAAAAGTGGTTGATAAAATGTACCTTACTCATGTGCATGGCGAATTTGATGCGGATGTTTTTTTCCCTCATTTCGATCCCATCAGCTGGACAAAAGAGGAAGTACTTTACCATCCTGCTGACGAAAAGCACGCCTGTGCCTTTACCATTTTTAAGTACCTTAGAAAGAAAGAAACGGTATGAATAAGCTTTTTTTTGCGGCACTTCTTGCACTTTCGATCTTCCCCGGGTGTAGAAAAAAGGAGAAGGAATATTCCCTCTTTTCCGCACGCGATGCTGCCTTTGCAGATGCCATTTTTGCAGATGTAGCCAAAGTGGTGGAGGAAGTTGCTGCCGATACGGATGGAATCAGAAATCGCATGAATTGCATCGATGATATCATCGTAGACACGCTTTCGACGCCTCGTTCGATCCTGATCGATTTCGGTTCTGACATCTGTGAAGACGCTTTCGGTGTTGTTCGCCGGGGTAAAATCTTTGTCACTTTCACGGGTAGACTCTACGAAACGGGTACGATCATCACAACTACATTCGATGAATACACCGTCGACGGTTATGCGGTTGAAGGCTCGCATGCCGTTACAAACATCGGAATCAATGAAAATGATAACCCCGTGTTCACCATCAATGTAACTGATGCATCGTTAACAGCACCGGATGGTTCCTTCACGATAAGTTGGGATAGTCAAAGACAACGTGAGTGGGTGGAAGGATCCTCAACATTTTGGCTTGTAGACGATGAATACAGTATCACTGGGCAAGCTGAAGGAGTTAATCGATATGGTGATCCGTTTGAAATGGTGATCTCTGAACCCCTGCGCGTGTCTTTCGTTTGCCCATGGATTCTATCTGGGAAAATCCTCTGTATACCCGATGACGGTATCCCAAGAGAACTGGACTATGGCAATGGTAATTGTGATGCGTCAGCAACGATTACGGTGTTGGAGAATGTTTACAACATCACGTTGTAGAAACATTAATTCACTAAGTCTTATTTCTGAGACATTACACTTTGTCTACTTTTACCGCAGAGGCACACGAAAATGAATTGGTTCACTTACTTGATCGATGGAATAAAACACATCACTGACTTCGCTGGATATGATCACATGGTGTATTTGATCGCGCTCGTAA
>JBJOIB010000191.1:0-14303 GCA_046047375.1 Bacteroidota bacterium | reverse complement strand
TTCTCCCAGCATTTTTTCTATGCGGTAGATCAGTCGCAGCACAATGAAAACGACAATCATATTGGCCAAAATGGCAAGACTCATTACGAGTTGCGAATACTCGGCACGCAACGAAATAATGGTAGTCATACTTCCGGCTCCGGCTATGATAGGAAAGGCCACAGGGACTACACTGGCAGCCTTAGTAACATTGGGATCGTGCTTGAAAAACTCAACTCCTAAAACCATCTCCAACGCCAAAAAGAATAAAACCAATGAGCCCGCCACGGCAAATGAATTCACATCGATCCCCAGAAATGTGATGAGCTTTTCACCTAAAAATAAAAAAGCAAACATGATGAGCATGGACACCAATGTCGCCCTCAAACTGTTGATGTGTCCTGCTTTGCGCTTTACATCCACGAGAACAGGGATGGATCCAACAACGTCTATCACCGCAAACAAAACCATCGCGGCCGAAAAGAAATCTGTCCAAGTGAATTCCATCAATCAAATGCTTTACAAAGGTTCTCCAAAACTATGGGATAGTAGGTGTGCTCCAGCAAAAGCACTTTATGCGCTATGTCGTCTGCGCTATCCGAATCGCTGAGCTCAACGGTAGCCTGAAATACAATCGCCCCCTCATCATAATGCTCGTTCACAAAATGAATGGTAGGTCCGCTAAGGGTCTCGCCAGCTGCCTTTACCGCTTCATGCACATGCATTCCGTACATGCCCGCACCGCCGTATTTAGGCAACAGCGATGGGTGAATATTGACAATACGTTGCGGGAACGCAGCAACCATTTCAGCCGGCACATGGAGCAAAAAGCCAGCTAATGCAATTAGGTCTAGGTTGAGACTTTGCAAATAGGCCAATACTTCTCCACTTTGCAGCATTGTCTTGGTGAAGACATAAGTTGGAATACCAAACGAATCAGCGTGCTTCAACACTCCTGCCGCACTCCGATTGGTCCCAATAAGCACCACCTCGGCATTGGGGTTGTTCTGGAAATGTGCCATGATCGCTCTGGCATTCGATCCAGACCCGGAAGCCAATACGGCAATTCGTCTCTTTCTCTTCATGCCGCAAAGGTAAATGTTGTGACGTAACCATTGACTGATATTTACGTAAGAATCATCCTACAAACGCTGCCTATGAGTTCTATTGCATTTTGGTGTACCACCGCTTTTGTCGGGGTCGCTCTTTTCACGGATGCCGCTCCTTCAGTAAATGCTTACGCACGTGTCAATGCCATCAGTGGCATGACGTTAACACTGTCGTCACTCGATCAATCGTATGATTCATTCGACAACGGCGATCGTGTCATCATCATGCAAATGCAAGACAATGTGATTGGCAACACTTCGAACTCGTCAAGCTTTGGCGGACTAAACGCTATAGAAAGCGCGGGACTTTTCGAAGTCAACTGGATTGCCTCCATAGGCATGGTTTCAGGTACGCCCGGTACCATAACCCTCCAAAATCCACTAACAATTGATTTTCACACATGCACCAATTGCAGGGTGCAGATCATTACTTACCCACAACTTGGCACGCCTGATTTCACCACAAGTTCTGATTTGGAACCCATAGCGTGGGATGGTGAAAAAGGGGGGGTACTGGCTTTCGAAGTTGCAGGAAAATTGATTTTGAACCATAACATTTCTGCTTCCGGAAGAGGATTTAGAGGTGGGGTTAAAAGCGTCAATTGGGGAGGTCCGGGATGCGATATCAACACCTATGCTTCCTCGTCAACCAATTACGCAACAAAAGGCGAATCGATTCACGGTAATCTCGACCCAACCATCAGCAAAGGCCGCGGTAAATCGCTCAACGGCGGCGGTGGCGGAAGTTCGCATAACGGCGGTGGTGGCGGTGGCGGCAATTATTCTGCAGGAGGTGCCGGTGGACAAGGATGGTCTAGCAGCGGCTGCCTACCAGGTGTTGGCGGACTAGGAGGCATTGCTCTATCTGGCTATATTTCACCTAATCGATTATTCCTCGGTGGTGGCGGCGGTGGTGGACAACAGAATAATTCTGTAGGATCCAACGGTGGAAACGGTGGAGGAATCATTCTCATTCGAGCTCA
This sequence comes from Bacteroidota bacterium, assembly GCA_046047375.1. Lineage (GTDB taxonomy): Bacteria > Bacteroidota > Bacteroidia > Flavobacteriales_D > Sanyastnellaceae > RI-182. The sequence goes on along the minus strand of JBJOIB010000191.1, from coordinate 12,232 downwards.
AGAACTTGAAGCTGGAGGAAATGTAAAAATCGCCTCAGACGGCTTAAATACATCAAACGCCGGAAACGATGGTGCAGGCGGTGCAGGTGCCGGGGGCTCTATCCTACTTGATATCCCCGTTATTACGGCCTTTCCATCCCGAACATTGCAAATTACCGCATCAGGAGGAGACGGTGGAAATGTTACCAACTCCGGACTCCATGCCGGTGGTGGCGGTGGCGGCCAGGGAACAATTGTGTTCACCGGGGCAGTACCTACATCGAATGTAACCGCGCTTACCGCACCTGGCGAAGGTGGCTGCAACATCAACAACTGCTCGTCTACTGCTGAAAATGGCATTGGTCCAAACAACATGGGAGTTCTCTCCGGAATGCCTTCCCTGCTTGACCTCAAATGGATAAGCTTTGCAGCTGTCCCCGAACAAGGAATGGTAAAAATCCAATGGATCATTCAAGCAGATGTGCCAGCTATGCAATATACCGTGCAAACATCGCGCGATTTAGCGCTCTGGGAATCAAATCAAAACGTAAATCCAAACGAAGAAACCGGCGTTGCAACCACCTACACAACGCGATTGACGCCAAAAAGCTTTAGTGCAATTACATACTACCGCATCCTGCGTGTCGACATAACGGGTGAGGAATCTTTTTCATCTATAGCGGCTTACTCGCCGGATGTTAAGCCCGGACTTATCCAGTTACCGTATCCTAATCCATCCCGTGATTATATCTACATCGACACCTTCGGTGAAACGGTGAATGTTTTATTGCTCGATGAAACTGGCCGAAAATTGGATGAAAATATTGTTACAGGGCAGTGGGTTTTACATCGCAGAAACCTAGCAGCTGGCGTTTATTTCATTGAGTGTCTTGCCCTCGATAGACGGGAGTTATACCGAGTTGTTTTTGAGTAGTTCAAGTCACCTCTGAAACTTCCTTCTCGCGTGTTCGTATGCATAGCACTACCATTGACTAGCTGCCATGCATCTGCGAGTACCTTTAATTTTGGTTTGTGTCTTCTGCGGCTTTTTCACCGCCAACTCCGCTATTTCTGTAAATGCCTATGCGCGGGTTACCGCAATTGATGGTCAAACCCTTGAAATCACCGCGGTGGATCAAACGTTTGATTCCTTCAATGAAGGTGACCGCATCATCCTCATGCAAATGCAAGATGATGTGCTCGGAAACAGTTCGAACGCTGAAGCAGGAGGAGGCCTCGGAAGCATTCTCAGCGCTGGTTTGTTCGAAGTGAATCGAATAACCAGTGTTGCTCTTGTTTCGGGCACACCGGCCACCATTACACTACAAAACCCACTCACTGTTGATTTTCACACATGCACCAATTGCAGGGTTCAAGTCATCACGTATCCGCTTCTCGGCAATCCAGACTACACCACAACGGATGTTCTAGAGCCGGTGGCGTGGAACGGACAAATAGGAGGCGTATTGGCCTTTGAGGTTGAAGGGCGACTTGTATTGCAACATTCCATTTTAGCCAACGGCAAGGGCTTTCGAGGGGGCGCTGTGAGCAGCAACTGGGGCGGACCTAGCTGCGAAACTTCTGTTTATATGTCCTCCAGTACTAACTATGGTGCAAAAGGAGAGAGCATTTATGGCGCACCATCCTCTACCATCTCGTATGCACGATCGAAAATGTTGAATGGCGGCGGTGGCGGCGGCTCACACAATGGCGGTGGCGGTGGCGGTGGAAATTATACAGCCGGCGGAAATGGAGGAAGAGGCTGGAGCTCAGATGGTTGCTTGCCAGGGGTGTTTGGCTTTGGAGGAATCGCACTTTCAGGATACATATCACCGAATCGAATATTTCTTGGTGGTGGCGGCGGCGGCGGTCAACAGAACAACAGCGTGGGATCAGCTGGAGCGAATGGAGGAGGAATCATCATGATAAAAGCTCCTGAAATTCACGCTGCTACTAATGTTTCTATCCTAGCCAACGGAAATGTTTCTGCGAATACAGGAAACGATGCCGCAGGTGGCTCAGGTGCAGGTGGAAGCATCCTGCTGCAAGTAGACACCTTTACCAATGCAAATGATGCAACGCTTACCGTAGGTGCCAATGGCGGAAACGGAGGAAGTACCCTCAATGGTGGAACCCATGCCGGTGGTGGTGGTGGCGGACAAGGTACGGTGATTTACTCAGGGCCGGTTCCTGGCGGATTTGTTTCAACTTCTACATTGCCAGGCTATGGCGGATGTAACCTGAGCAATTGCAGCACGCGAGCGGCAGATGGTGAAGGGCCTAATCACATCGGTATCTTGTCAGGCTTTCCCACTTTGCTCGATATCTCCTGGATAAGCATAGATATATTTGCAATGGGCGACAATTCGCTGTCCCTAACTTGGAGTTTAAGTGTCGATAATCAGGCCGCAGGATACGAAGTGCAAGCTTCAACCAATGTAACTACGTGGGAAACTATTTCCGTAGTTGCTTCCCAAGATGAGCAGCCAGGTGTTGTGAATTACAGCGTTAAAATTAAGCCTAAGTCTTATCTGAACACCTCGTATTATCGCATCGTTCGATCTGATCTTGCCGGACAACAATCCATATCGCCGGTTGCGGCCCACACGCCAAGTGAACATACGGCTTTGGTGCAACCTCCGTTTCCCAATCCTTCTGCAGGAACCCTAACAGTGGTGCCCAATGTTGAAGGTGTGGCCATCAATTTACTCGATGAGCAAGGTCGCTTGATTGAGCATCATGAAGCGAGTAATTACTTCATTTTCAACCTGCAATCGCTTGCATCAGGTGTGTATTTTGTTGAATGCATTGCGGAGGCAAACCGAGAGCTCTACCGTATTATTCTTGAATGATCCGAAGCTGATCTACCACCTTTCTGTAGGCCGTACGAATTCCGATGGAATACTTGCTAAAATGCAACAAGGCCAGTTTTCGGATGGCCTCTTTTCGATTTGAAGTGGGTCTAGTCAGGATCGGAAAAACATCAAGAAGTACTTCACCGCAATCATTTTCCTCAACAAAAGAAGTGAAATCGCCAATTTCAGGTGAAATGATTACCGGAAGCCCGCAAGCTAAGTATTCAGCAAATTTCACTGGCGATGATACGCGGTTGGTGGTGTTTCTGTCGCGAATCAGTAGGCCGTAATCGCAGGCCATCAGAGCCGCTGGTACATCGTTGTGGTTGAGCCATTCCCTGCGAACTCGGCCGGGATAGGCCTGCATCAATTCCTCAATAGCGGCATGTGGTTGAGAGAAAAACACAACAGCTAATGCTTCCTGTTGGTTCAATGCATCTTTCAAAACCCCTTTCAATGAGTCGAATGAATGCCAACCGGAAAGCGAGCCGGAAAAGGCTAAAACAACCTGCGTGTCATTGAAATTCCATGCGCTTCGAAGGCCTTTGTCTTGAATAGGTCGTGTAAAGTGATCGCTTAAAGAACACGGAATAATGGTGTGCCTCTGAGCAGTGTACCCAAAAGAATCATTCCAGTATTGAACCAGAGCGTTACTCACAGCAATGCGAGAAAAACTGGTCATAACGGCCTGTTTTTCAATGACTCCTATGGTCTTTCCTGTTTCGGATGAGCCAAAAACATCGTACTCCTCGTGCTCTGCGGCAATGGCTCCTCTGCCGTCGTAAACGATACGTGCATGTTCGAAGGCATTCAAGGCAAGTGCGCAGGCAAGCGGTCCACGGGCTACTATCTTAGGTCGCGAATCATGCCGGAGCATCCACCGCAACACCCGCTGGTTTTTATTCCAATGATCAATTCCCGGAAACATGGGCGCAACCCATGAACCGGGTCTGTTCTTTAAGATCCAGGCTTTGTGCTCTTTGAAATTACGAGCCGATACAAAGGCCACCACCTTCACCGTTTCGCCAGACAAGGTTTCCATTAGGGAGGCCACATCAATCACCTGACTTTTGTAGATGCCCGAAGGTGCGTCATTGAAGGTGAGATAGAAAATCACAAGGAAGCGATGATTTGCATGATACGCTCGGTCGATTTACCATCCCATAGCGGGGGAATGGATCCTTTTTTATACCTCCCTTCGCGAATCGAACGGATATGCTCCCGAATCACCAAACGATCGAGTGGTGCAAGTAAATTGGTGCCAAGTTCAACGGTTACCGGACGTTCGGTATTCGGACGCAAGGTCAAACAAGGGATTCTCCGAAAGGTTGTTTCCTCTTGTATGCCACCACTATCGGTTAAAATAAAGGCAGCATGGTTGATGAGGTTTTGGAATTCGAAATACCCAATAGGTTCTGTGGTAATCAATCCTTGAATGGCCTCAAAAGCTTCAAGCAATCCAAATTTAGCCAAGTTCTTTCGCGTGCGCGGATGGATCGGCAACACCATGTTGTAATGCTCCGAAACGTCCGTCAATATTTCAATCAGCAACTGAAGACCCGTTTCACTATCCACAAGAGCCGGACGGTGAAAAGTCATAAGCGCGTACGGACGTTCTGAAGTGAGTCCAATTCTTTCACGGATATCGCTGCGTTCGATCTGCTCTTGGAAAGCTACCATGGTGTCTATCATGGTATTACCTACGAAATGCATGCGATCGGGATTGATTCCGCTGTTTAACAAATGATCGAGTCCGCTTTGTTCTGTTACAAAGTAAACGTCGGTAATTTCATCGGTCAAAATGCGGTTAATTTCCTCGGGCATGGTTCTATCGAAACTGCGCAAACCACTTTCTACGTGGGCGAGCTTTATTCCAAGCTTATTGGCAGCAATGGCACCGGCGAGTGTAGAATTCACATCACCAACAACAACCATCAAATCAGGCGACAGTTCCGAAACAACCTTTTCTATGCCAAGTATCGTTTCCCCCATTTGCCCGGCTGCACCGGTCGATTCAAGGTCGAGCATGTAATCTGGACGAATGCCGAATTGGTCAAAGAAAATGGTCGACATGTTGCGATCATAATGCTGACCAGTATGCAATATTTTTACGTCGACCCCCATCTGCTTTCCAACTTCACAAAAGCGTGTTACTTTAATAAAGTTAGGTCTGGTACCGACGATGACAAGTATGGTTTTCACGCTGCTAAAATACGTTTTTGAACATTTGCGATAAAGCGAGAATAGGATAGATGTGTGAAAGAAATCAACGAGAGACCAACGACTGGTGGTTTTTCGCTTGGAAATGGAACTCATTGCGCCCTATTGCGTATACAGACGCATGAAACAGCTGGTAATAACAGGACTATTGTTGGGAGCGATGCACGTTTTGCACGGACAGAGTTCGGGCATCAATGCAATGATTTCTCCCAATCCTGCGCGTGACTTCTGTGAAATTTCCGTTTCGCAAAATGTAGAGGTCAGATTGTATGACCTTCAGGGAAACTTAGTCATGAAGCCTGTTTCAGGCAATGTATTCGACATTGACTTGACAAGTTTACCTTATGGAATTTATTTCGTTCACTTGGTAGGAAGAAATGAGGTTCGAACCATGCGCCTTGTAAGGGCTGAATCAGGAGCCTAAAGACAAGGCCGCTCTTCCGAGCTTTCTCAATTCCAATAAAAGACCAATCGCATAGTGTTGGAGGTCATGGGGTTTGTACCGATGCGCATTTTCTTCTAAGTCGCGCAATGCTCCTTCTAACTTGTCGGCATCAAGCATATTCACAATTGGACGAATTCTGTGCGCTGTGCGCGCGATTTCGCTTACTTCGCCTTTCATTACAGCTTCCGCAAAAAGCCTGTTCTCACGGGGGAAATTCGCAAGTATGGTGGCGAGAACGGTCTGGACTATTTTCTCATTGCCTCTGTAGAGCGTCATCAATCGCTGTGTTCCTATCGGTGTTGAAGTAGAAACCAGCCCTTCCATGAGTTCTATCAAAAGTGATGCATCTCCTTCGTATTCTTCCATTTCACGGTCGGTGGTGGCATGAACTACAAATGTGTATCCGTGGTCTTGCGGAATTACGGATAGATGCGGGAATGGCAATGGGTTGGGAGCAGTCAATCGCATCCTGGCGTCGTGGTGGGTAGCACAAATGCTCAGCATCACATCGAACAGTGTTTGTTCAACGCCAATCAATGGCTGAAATCCTGCTTCAGTCAACAGGGTCTCAAAATGTTCAATAGAAGATGATGTGGAATTATGAATTCCAACAGTGAGAGCGTCATGCAAGGTCTGTTGCGAAAGCTGGTTAGGGGTGTTCAATTGTAGCGTGACCACGGTGGCGTAGGTTAGAGTTTTCCGGATTTCATCATCCGATAAATGGTTGATTTTCCAATGTCTAGTTTCTGGGCAACGGCTATAACGTTGTTGTCGTATTTTTCGAGAAATTGCCGAATGATTAAGCACGAATAATCTTCAAGAGTGCGTTCCTCGAAAATGAGGCCATTTACATCTCGCGTGCTACCGAAGGTTAAATCATCTGACTGCACGGTCTTATCGTTGCACATTACTGCTGCAAGTTCAACAACAGCCTTGAGTTCTCGCACATTGCCCGGAAAGGGATACCGAAGCAACTTGTCGCGAGCGTCACTGCTAATCTCAATTTTTCCTAGCTTGTTTTCCCGTGCGAAATCATCCAAAAAGTGACGCGCCAGCAGTAACACATCGTTTCCACGCTCACGCAGAGGAGGTAACTCAATGGGTAGCCCTAACAGGCGATAGTACAAGTCTTCACGAAATGCTCCCGCGCGCACCTGATCTGCCAAGTTTCGGTGAGTAGCAACAATCAAACGCACATCAATAGGAATGGTTTTATTCCCGCCAATGCGCTGAATCTCTTTTTCTTGCAATACACGGAGTAATTTGCTCTGCATAGCAGCAGGCATTTCACCAATTTCATCAAGAAATAAAGTGCCTTCGTGCGCCTCTTCGAATTTTCCTACGCGTGTGCTGTCTGCCCCGGTAAATGCACCCTTTTCGTAACCAAACAGCTCACTTTCTACCAGTTCAGATGGAATAGCGGCCACGTTCAGGGCTACAAATGGTTTTTTCTTGCGAACGGAATGGTAATGAATTCCTTTGGCAACCACTTCTTTTCCAGTACCCGTTTCTCCGGTTATTGATACGGTAATGTTGGCTGTAAGCGCCTTTGCCATAAGTTTCTTGACTTTGTCAAGTGCCGTACTGGTGCCAACAATGTTCTGAAAGTCGTATTTCTGTTCAACCTCCTCTTGTAGCTCGCTGAGCTGATGAAGAAGGGTGTTTTTTTCGCGAATGTTCTTTACGGCATTCCATATGCGTTCTTTTGCCTCCTCATCTTTTACAATGTAATCAAAGGCACCTGCGCGCAGTAGTTCAACCGCGGTGGCTACTTCTTTCTGGCCAGAAACAATAACAACGGGTAGGTGAGGATCAAAAGCCCGAATGCGTTTAAGCAGCTCTAGCCCGGTGGTGTCATCGAGCTGGTAGTCCAACGTTACCATGTCGGGCTTGCGGTGCAATTGCTGAAGAAATGCCTTGCCTGTGCTGAACTTCTCTACATCGCAATCCGGATTTAGCTTGAGAATATACTCCAACACTTCTGAATACCAGAGATCGTCTTCTACAATGAATATTTTAAATGGTTTTGCCATCAGAAAGCGTAAGGACTTCAAATGTAAACAGGTCAGGGTAGTGAGTGGGTAAGTTAGGCGACGCTACGTTTTGTAAGTTTTTCCCTACATGGTGCAACTTTTTGTGATGACACGTAGTCTAGTTAACATAAGCCGTATAGTTATGAAAGAAAGGGAGAAAGAAATTGCTGCTACGGAAGCAGTATACGCCACACCCGGACCACTTTGGCAGAAATATCATCGTGAAACACGTGAGAAAGCCAAGTTTCCTCGTGGATATAAAGAGGTTACTCTACTAAACACCTGATTCAAGAGGTGCTCTAGCACACTTGAGTGAGAGATGAACTAAACAACTAGTCCCGAAAGGGAAAAGAAAAAGCCCTCCATGTTTGAAGGGCTTTTTTTTATGTCGATAGAGGCATTAAAATTCTACATGCCCAAGATCAATCAGATCTCTTTCTTTGGCCTCAATGGCCTGCTCCATGGCTTCAAGTCGTTGTGACCACTCTTGAACTTTCGGATCTTCAGGGTGGTAAAACGATACCACTTGTTTGAGGCGCTGGTTCACTTGATAAAGTATAGACATATCATCAGTTACCTGGCTAAAATAAGGTTCGTTCAAGCTCAGGTAATAATTCATCTCATCTTCAAACAGGGTGAAGAGTCGTTCGCCGGTTTTTTCTGCTAACATTTTCGCAGTAGCACGTTGTTCCGCAGTCAAAGATGCACCTAGTCCCATGGCGGTATCGCTCGAGTCGCTCATGCTCAAATCATACAAAGCTTCAACCACAGGGAGCATTACACGGTCATATGGAACGTTTTTCTCCGGAGTAACCTCAATAACCTTATTCAAGATATCGAGCGCCTTACTTTCCTTCCCTTCTTTGATGAGTTGTTCAGCAAGATTGGAGAATTGCAAACGCAGATTGGTTGTCATGCGGCGGTTGTTTTCATCCATATAAATACCCGTACCTGTTGTGTCATCCATATTTCCCCAATGGAATTTGGTCATGATGTTATCGTACATCTTATCCGAGGCAAAACCACCAAGTACATTTGGATTTTTAGCCTTCGGATATTTGATCGGCACCAACCGGTAAGCCAATCCTTCCAAACGGAAGTAGTCTTGCAACCCGATGTATGAATCAGGGCCTGTAGTTACAGCGAAATAGACAGGGCGCTCCCAGTTGTTGCTCCGCAGCAATTCGAGCACCATGAAGTGGTTTTTCAATACGTATTGTCTAGGACGATTGCGCTCATCAGTAAGCACCCATTCAACGGCATCAACAATCTGCGATGCTTCTTCTGCACTTACCACTCCTTTCGCAATTACATCGGCTGAATCAATTGGGATGCTAAATCCTGTTGAAGGGAGATAATTGTACAACCGGCCATCACCATAGTCAATGGTTTTGCTGTCATCCAATGCAATGTTCATAGCAGCGTTCAAGTCGAAAAACACCTGACCAGAGTCAGAAGCCTCTTCCAACAAAACGATGTCTCTGGTTCCCTGACGGTACTTATCTTCATCGATTTTAAAAGGTACAGGGGCAGATTCATAAGCTCTGCGTTTCATCTGATCAATGTACCAATCGGTGTTCAACAAGCTCAGGTTTACTATCCGCACATCGGTGCGATAGCCTTCAACTTCCTGAACGTACCACAACGGGAAAGTGTCGTTGTCTCCGTTGGTAAACAAAATGGCATTTGGTTCTAAGCTGTCGAGATAGTTCTTTGCAAAGTCAACACCGGTGCGTCTTTTCTCGCGCGAGTGATCATCCCATCCATCGGCGGCCATTACGTAAGGAACAACCAGGCACAACAATGCAGGAAGCAGAGCACGCACCATGTCTGAAGTGTTCAAGGTACGAAGTACCACAGATATCAAAAGCAAAACCGTTGATATTCCAGCCATGTATAAGATTGACAATGAAAAGGAGTGGTCGTGACCCGACATGTTTTCGAACACATAGAAAATGGCCCCAATTCCAATCGCAGTTCCTGCTGCAACCCCCAAATCTTTCCAATTCATGTCTTTAGCGGCCCTGTATAAGGCATACATCCCCATGCCAATCCAAATGGCGAACGCATAGAACGATCCTACGTAGGCGTAGTCGCGCTCACGTGGCTGAAACGGATATTGATTCAGGTAAACCACAATGGCCACACCGGTCATGATGAACAACAAGGTCACCACCAAAAACTCCTTTGGTGAGCGAATAAGTTGGAACAACAAACCAATAATTCCCAACAACAATGGTAAAAAGTAGAACTTGTTTAACCCTTTGTTGCTCAGCTCACTATAAGGCAATTCCTGTCTGTTCCCAAGGCGCTCTTCGTCAATGAAATCAAGCCCGCTCAACCAGTTACCTTCGCGGAAACCTCCATGCCCTTGGATATCATTCTGACGACCCGCGAAGTTCCACATGAAATAGCGTGAGTACATCCAGTTCATCTGAAAATCAGTGAAGAATCGCCAGTTTTCGCTCCAGCTAGGCATTAGTTTTTCATTCAAACGATCAAGTTCTGCCTGAAACTGGCGCGCTTTGTTGTAATCATCCTGTGAGCCGCTTGCATTGTATCTGGCAGTAAAGTACCTGAACCCTTGCTCAGCGTTTCTCTGCTGCTCTTCAAGGCTCTTCACAAAATCTTTACCTATGGTGATTTTTTCAGAGAGCATATCAACCATAAACTGCGATAGAGCCTCACGCATGCGGTCATCTGTTAGGGGCGCTAATTGGTCGAACTGCTGGGTTTGATCATTGAACACAACAATTTCGCCCGCGCTCTTCACCTGAAAATAATCCGTCAAGCGAAGCTTATACAACCCGAATAATTTGGTCAGATTCCTCTGCAAAACAGCAGCGTCTGTTTGATCTTTCAAGATTTGCTCATCAATATGAGCTGCCAATTGTTCGGCTGATAACATCATGCCAGGCAACAAAGGGCTTTCGAACACACGACTTACGTTGTAGTTCTTGTAATTACTCCATGTTTTATACTCTTCAATGTGGTTGGCTTGCGTGGAGTACATCCTCGGAAACACAGTGGTGAAGCGCTGGTCGTAATTGGGGATGCTGCGTTTTTTCTCACCGCTATCAATGTATTCTTCTGTGAGTGAATACTTCCCATTTCCGTTCTCCTGGATGAATTTCTCGGCGTCGAACTCCCAGCGAAAAGATTTAATGCGCTTTTCTATGGCTCCGCGTTTTTCCACAACGCTGTAGCTCTTGACCCAAGTAGGATTGCCATCCGAATAACCTTTTTCAGAATCAGTAGGAGTGTTCCAGTACTGACCGGTCAACAAAGGGCGATCACCGTATTGTTCACGGTTCAAATAAGAAAGCAATGTGAACAGGTTTTCGGGGTTGTTCTCATCCATCGGCGGGTTAGCCGAAGAACGAATCACAATCATTGCAAAAGTGGAATAACCAATCAATATCATCAACACGCCTAAGGTGGCGTTGCTCACCAAAGCCCATCCTTTTTTGTGGGAGAACCAGAGTAAGAAGGAGATGAGACCAATGACGATGAGCGCGTAAAAAATAACCCCACTGTTGAATGGCATGCCTACGCTGTTCACAAAGAACAACTCGAATTTCCCAGCCATCTGAACAAAGCCTTTGATGATTACGCTCTGCATTAGTCCTAATAGAACTACAGACAGTACACCGGTTATGATGATGCCCTTGAGGTTGCTCTTGTATTTTTTAAAGTAATAAACAAACGCAATGGCAGGAATAGCAAGGAGGTTCAACAAGTGCACCCCGATCGACAATCCCATGAGGTAGGCAATCAAAATGATCCAACGGGTCTCACCTCCACGTTCTTCAACCGACTCCCATTTCAAGATCGCCCAGAACACAAGTGCGGTGAATAGCGATGATAAGGCGTATACCTCGCCCTCTACTGCTGAAAACCAAAAGCTATCGCTAAAGGTATAAGCCAACGCTCCAATTGCGCCCGCAGCCATAATGGCTACTACATTTCCTTTTGACTCGTCTTGAGGTACCACCTTCTTTGCCAGGTGGGTAATGCTCCAAAATAAAAACAAGATGGTAAACGAGGAGGCTAGGGCACTCATAACGTTTACAGCAGTGGCCACATATTCAATGGGAGCAAAAATGGAAAACAAACGCGCTAGCATCATGAAGAGCGGCGCACCGGGAGGGTGACCTACCTCCAATTTATAAGCTGAAGCAATGAACTCTCCACAATCCCAAAAACTGGCTGTTGGCTCAATGGTCATGATATAAACAATGGTGGCAAATAACCATACCATCCATCCGGTCAGAATATTAATTTTTTGATAGCTCATTCTCAGCGCTGTTTCAATCAATCTTAAATGAATTGTGGGGCGAATTTAGCAATAAAACACGGCGAATGAAGCATTCAAACCGAACACTTATTCGCAATCATTGAGCACCCAAGAAAAAGGGCTGCCCAAAATGGAACAGCCCCTCCTCACTATACGACTTATGGGTTATTTTAAAAGTTGGATGTGGCGCACCCAACGATGCTCTTCTGTATAAACGCTCAACATATAACTTCCATTGCTCAAACCATCCAAATAAATGAATGAGCTTGAAGTGTTGCTATTCCCCTCAGCTACTTTGCGGCCGTCGGCGGCAAACACTTCCCAACGGTAAGCCTCTGCTGGAACCGATAGGGTGAACATTCCTTCAGAAGGATTCGGATACAAAAGCATTCCAGTGTTGTTC
>JBJOIB010000190.1:0-2967 GCA_046047375.1 Bacteroidota bacterium | reverse complement strand
CAATTCGGGTGAGCACCTGCTCGTGACCATACCCGCGCTTTGGATCGCTATTGACAATGTCTACCAATTCCTGGATGGTTGATTTTCCATCTCCTACAACATGCGCAGCAGTGCGTTTTGCAGCAGCCACGAGCTTGTAGTTGATGACCAATAAGCGGTAGTCTTCACCTGTGATATACCGCTCCACGATAACCGAGCGGGATACTTTTTTGGCTTGTTCAAACGCTTCAACGGCATCTTCCCAGGTATTGATGTTGGTCGTGATACCCCTTCCGTGGTTTCCGTTAATCGGCTTGATAACGATAGGATAGCCAATGCTTCGAATTGCATCTTGCAGTCCTTCTTCAGAGCGAACAATATCACCTTTCGGAATCGGCACTTCAGCCTGCTCCAACATGTATTTAGTATCCTCTTTGTCGCAAGCTATTTCAACTCCAATAGAACTCGTTTGACTTGTCACAGTGGCCTGGATGCGCTTTTGGTTAGCACCGTATCCGAGCTGGCAAAGCGAGTATTTATTGAGGCGAATCCACGGAATACCGCGCGCCTGCGCTTCTTCTATGATTGAACCTGTTGAAGGCCCAAGTCGCTCCGCTTCGCGTATTTCGCGCATCTCCTGGATGTCTGCCGCCATGTCATATTCATCACCGTCGATGATGGCCTGTGCAATTCGAACGGAGGCGCGCGCAGCATACCGTCCAACTTTTTCTTCCATGTAGTCGAACACTACGTTGTACACCCCATGCTGCCCGTAACTTCTTGTACGACCAAATCCACAGTTCATTCCGGCAAGCGTCTGAATTTCAAGCGCAATGTGTTCTACCACATGCCCCATCCAGGTACCTTCCTGTACACGTTGGAAAAAGCCGCCTTTGGTGCCCACCGAACATCGGTGATCTATCATGGTTGGGAACATTGCGACCAGTCGGTCGTAGAATCCGTCGATTTTATTGGTTGGAAGTTCTTCAAGCTCTTCGAGGTCAAGCACCATCACAATCAACTTGTGGCGATTCACAGACCAGTAATTCGGCCCACGCATCGCATTGATTTCCAGTATCTTCATGCAATAATTAAGTTTTCGTACACTCGGTTGTTAAATGATTCTTAAGGTTAAGGAGAAAATTGTTAAGAAATATAATGAATTTCGCAATTCACAAACACTGTTTATGTCAGACCATTTTGCATTTAAAGGAACATTGATTCCAATCGGGGGGAATGAAGACAAAGGTGATAAACCAACATTCAAAACAAAAGGCATATTGATGCACGTTTTGCGTGAAGCCGGAGGGCCTGATGCGAAAGTGGTAGTTATCCCGACCGCCTCTTCTATACCGAAAGAAGTTGGTGAAAATTATGTAGATGCTTTCAATAAGTTGGGATGCACGAACGTAACGGTGATGAACATCACGGATAAGCGCCAATCAGAAGATCCGGCCAAACTGGAAATCATACGTCAGGCGAATTGTGTGATGTTCAGCGGTGGAAATCAAGCCCGTATAAGCTCAAAAATTGGTGGCACTTCGTTGCATAGATTGTTGCGGGAACGCTTGATGAACGAAGACTTCGTGATTGCTGGCACCTCAGCCGGTGCGATGGCTATGGCTGAAGAAATGATTGCCGGAGGAAGTAGTACTGAGTCTCTTTTCAAAGGAGCTGTGAAGATGAAAAAAGGACTCGGATTGATGCCCGGTCTGATCATCGATACGCATTTTGTTCGTCGTGGTCGATTTGGCCGCCTCGCTGAAGCCCTTGCAATGCACCCCTCTAAAGTGGGAATCGGATTGGCTGAAGACACAGGTATCATCATCAAACACGGTACTGAATTTCGCGTTATTGGCTCCGGAATGGTGATCATGATGGATGCCGGAAAGCTCACTCATAATAAGCACATGCTCCTGAAAACTGGTACTCCGATGTCCATTTCGAATCTGGTAACACACATCCTCGCGAACGGCGACCATTATTCGTTCAGTGAGCGCGCTGTACAAGTGCTACCTATTGGCGAAGCTTTCAGTTAAGCACACCTCGTAACTCCAACATTTGCATTAGTTTTGAGAAATGAAAAAGTTTCTCGGACTGTGGTTGTTGGCTGCTATGGCATGCACCACTCAACAAGATGCACTCGTTGAATATGTCAACCCTTTTATAGGCACTGGCGGACATGGCCATACCTATCCCGGGGCCACACTTCCTTTCGGAATGGTTCAGCTTAGTCCTGATACCCGTTTGTCAGGTTGGGATGGCTGTGGTGGTTATCACTACTCTGATTCGCTCATCTACGGTTTTTCGCATACTCACTTGCAAGGAACTGGCATCTCGGATTACGGCGACATCCTTTTTATGCCCACCAATAACGCCGTTCACAAAGGAAATAACTGGGGAGAACGCTACAGGTCAGCGTTTAACCATGCATCCGAATCTGCTCATGCAGGATACTATAAAGTACACCTCGACGATCACCACCTCACGGCTGAACTCACAGCTACCACAAGGGTAGGAATTCACAAATACGTCTTCGACACCCCTGATTCATGTGTGCTGTTTATCGATATGGCTCACCGCGATCCTATCTTATCGTACCAGTTTGAACCTGTTGGAGATACCATGATCGTTGGAATGCGTCAATCCAAAGAATGGGCTGAAAATCAAGTCATCTATTTTGCTGCGGTGTTCGATAAACCTTTCGAATACCTGGATCAGACCTACGAATATTCGTTCGAAGAAGATCCAAATACCGGTGAGAAAACCACGGTCATGAACCTGGTTCCTGTGTTTCCGTTGAAGTTTGGAAAAATCGCTTCCCTCCAAGCGAAGGTAGCCCTCTCCTCTACTTCGTATGATGCTGCTATTCAGAATCTTAAAGCCGAAGCGCCACATTGGAATTTCGATACGTATCGCAGCAATGCTGAAGAAGCCTGGAATAAAACGCTCGCAAAAGTGACCGTGGTTTCGGAGGATGCTGACGAA
>JBJOIB010000189.1:0-5889 GCA_046047375.1 Bacteroidota bacterium | reverse complement strand
TGTTCAGATTTTCGACCTGAGTGGTCGGATGGTGCTCGCTCAAGCAGTCCGCGGTCATACAACTGTTGCATTGAGCAATCTCAGCGCCGGTGTTTATGCCGTTCAGTTGATACAAAATGGAACATCCCTAGGTACACAAAAAATGATTGTCGAGTAATTATTTCGAATTTCAAAAAGCGGGCGGTTCTAATGAGAACTACCCGCTTTTTTTATTGTAAAAGTTGGGGCGCTATTAACCTGAAGTGGCATTGTGTTTTATGAATAATGAACCCAAAAATGCACTTAAATAGACAAGTACTTTTAACGGATTAACGGTTTAAACCGCAACAAGATATGAGTATTGAGTTTTGGGCATTTTCGTCATGTTTTCAAGTGTTTCGAATGCGGCGAATTGGTAGGTGTTTCGCCGATTGAATCGGAAATTGAACTCAGCAAGATAGTCATTCAAGTGTTCTTTTGAAGCATGATGATGTGTGCCCCGGAACCAATTTTTCAAGTTAAAAATACACCAGTGCAACAACTAAAAGTTTTTACCAAGCGCGCTATCTTCCACATAGTGCCAACGGCCTCTGAGAGCTTTGAGGTGCGCTCTCCAGCCATC
Organism: Bacteroidota bacterium; assembly: GCA_046047375.1. GTDB lineage: Bacteria > Bacteroidota > Bacteroidia > Flavobacteriales_D > Sanyastnellaceae > RI-182. Next base: position 5,288 of record JBJOIB010000189.1, on the reverse strand, counting down.
TGTAGTGATTACTGCATCAGGATGGATAATACGGTCTATTATTTCTTTTATCGCATCGCCGGAAGCATCTACCAACAAACTTGCAGCAGCTCTTTTAATTGTTCCTTTGGGCTTCTTTGAGTTGGAGTAATCCACCTCAACAGCTACCTCCACAAGCGCTTTTTTTCCTTTACTACGCCCTGGCTTGCGGGTCTCTTGTCCTCCTATTTGGGTCTCATCTACTTCTACCTCTCCCTCAAGCAAGATACATTCACCTTGTTTCCTCGCTTTTTGAACTTTTCGACGAAAGAACCAAGCCGTTTCTTGATGAACACCAAACTGCCTGGCGAGCTCACAAGAACTCATCCCTTTCCGCATGCTGGTGAGCATGTACACCATACCGAACGCTTTTTGAATAGGGAACTTCAAGTTATGAAAAAGGGTATTCGCCGTGGCCGACTTCGTCGTACAAGCACGCTTTGCACCTGCGGTAATACCATTTGCGTCCCTTTATCGAATGCTCGTGGCCGCAACGGCTACATCGAAAACCTTTGCTCCATTTCTGTTGCACCAGGTACTTCATACAAGTTTCTTCTGTGGAATACTGCTTCATAAATTCATTCAGGGTCATCACTTTTTTCATGGTTTCTGCTTTCGTTTTGCACAAAGCAAATACCTCAGAACTCAGCCTATTTAAGCTCTGCGAAAAAAAACGTTTATTCGTATGATTTATTTAAAAAATAACTTATATTTCGGTATAATTTTTAAATCAAAATCAATGAAAAATTTACAATTGCTTCTTGCTTCTTGCTTCTTGCTCTAAAGACCTGAATTCAAATTCAGCAGAGTTCGGCATTCTAGGTATAGAGCAACTTTCACCTGACCAAAAAATTCTTGATTACTTGCAAAATAGAAGTGAAGATTCGAAATTCAGAAGAGTAGATGAAATAAAACACTCGTCAGGTAGTCAAATAAATTTTTACCAAGACGACAATGCCAGCAACTTCAGAAACAACGAAGAGTTATTAGTAATTGTCTCGAATCCAAGCGGTTCTGCCTTTATTACTTTCAAAACTGAATCACTTCTTCAAGGAGATTCGATAAGAGTGAAAATGAAGAATTACCGAACAGGCGAAGTATTTTACGATCGCACTTTCTTAACAGATATACTTCATTATCAAACTGACGAACCAGACATATACCAAGGTTGTTACGACGATTATAACAATGGTGGGAATTTAGCCTCCTGCATCAATTGCGTTACAGATATTTTTGTTGATGAAGATTTACTTAACCTGGTAACGTACGAAGCTTGCTCTGCATGTGTGGCAACAGCAGCGGGATTGGCTTGTGCGTTTAGTGAACTGGGCAACAACTGGACAGACGATGATATAACTCATTTTATTGTTTGGTTGGGTAGTATAGAAGAAGATTCACCTGGCTCTAAATACACTGATAATGAACTCATTGACGGTAGTCTTCTAATATATTTAAAAAAATAAGTCACCATGAAAACTCATTTTTCACGACTCATTTTTATTTTGCTGATAAGCATGCTCTCGTTCATGCTCGGCAGCTATTTGAAAATTGTGAATCACATTGCATTTGGTAATGTGCTATTGGTAATTGGCTTGTTCACAGGGGCATTGTCCGTCTATTTATTTATTCGGGTGCTCTCCAAAAGAACGACTTAATCTCGAACATTCATTTTAGGCGAACAGCGCGTCTTGCTCAACTAAAGTCGAAACAACAGTTTCGGATGGGGTATAATTGATGCTGCTGCAGCGGTGAATGCTGTTCCTTGAGAAAAGACTCATTTGTGACATTGAAAAAACCTGTCGGAAGCGACAGGTTTTTTTATGAGGATTTCATTTCTAATTTCAGTTGTCATTTTTTGTGGTTGTTCGCTGCTTCAAAAAAATCAGATGAAAATCGATTGCAAGTGCAAAATAGCCCGCTTTCGTGAGATTGCTCGCGAAGAGTTTATTCCATCAGATTCATTGGATCATTGTTACTGTCTGAAATCAAACATCGAAAATGAATTAGAAATGCTTCTTCCAGAGCTCGACCCGTGCTTAAAGCAACTAAGCGCTGAGGATATTTGTAATAGCTTTCGGGGGAATATTATTGAGGGTTACACGGAGAATGGTGTAATCAAGTCAATTGGAATTCAAGCTGCTAAATGCTACATTGATAGTATAAACTGGGGTAGAATATGGATTTCTGTCAAATTCAATCAATTAACCGGTGAGATAGACTCCATTCGATTGAAAGATATGTCTAATTATTTCGACCCCTCTCGTCAGGTAGTAGTAGACACCATATTTTGCCCGAAGGAACTCCCGAAAAACAAATAAATTGTTACTCAATTGCTTTATTTTCCTCGAATTCCTGCGCTATAACCTGTTCTTATCGCAGTAAGTCTGCCACTACTTCATGGCTCTTGTCTTGCATCCATTCTTCGTGCTGTCGCAGTAATATCAACCTTACATGTTTCAGTAACTTTACATCCAAGTTTCACTTTCGCGCTATTTCTAGGTATTTCTATCACTCCCGATGGATTTTCTTTGCTCAATGATTTTTATTAACCCCTTTAACATTTGACGTGCCCTCTCCATACTTCACCTCAGGATTCATTCAAAAAGGCTATTCCGCCTTACAACCCAACCTTTATCAATCGCAGTCCCTCAAAGGCTTCGCACTGTAAGAAATATACCCCGTCTGCAAATACAGATAAATCAAGAACCTGAGCAGATTGCAGAGTACTTCTGTAAATAATTGCCCCATATGAGTCGTAAATCGCAAAAGCAGAACCGACAAGGCTTTCAGGAACTCGAATCCTGAATTCTCCAGTAGTAGGGTTAGGGTACACCTGCAGGTTGGGCTTTGCATGATTTACAACGTTGATAGCTTCGTATGTAGTTAGGTTAACATTATCGACCCAGGTATGATTGCCATATCCCCCAATGTTCGCAATAGCCAGTGAAACGCACGATTCATTTGCGAACACATTTAGGTCAACCGTGTCTGTTCTCCATACCAAATCGCCTCCTTGATCATACCAAAACCATGTGTAGCATCCATCCACTGCTAGTTCATCAGCATATTTTGAATACACCACTGTCCAGTCTTCATCAGACCCTGTTCGGCCCCAAATCTCAAGTCCATCAACATAATCGCTGTACACCACGTGTGCAACATCAAAAAACATGACAGGATCGTTGATGTTCGAGAAGTCCATTGCCGGCAGTACTAACAGGTCAGCTGCACCTTGCGTGTCTACCCAGTAGTTTGGAAATTGTGCTACACCGTTTGAATTGTCGGCTAATTCGAAAGCATGTTCCCAGGTTCCACCGTGGTTAGAAGATTCAATCTTCCAGTTTGCAGGAGGGAAGGTGGTGTTGAAGTCTTCAACAATGGGCATGGCGATGGGTTCAGAGACCACAGTAATCATGTTCTCCCACGTAAAAGTATCTGAATTACCATCGGCATCTGTTACAGTCAGCGTTACATCGTAACTGCCGGGTGATGCGTATATAGCTTGAGCGGTAGTTTCTGCTGTTTCAAACCACGTTGCTCCTGGAAAACTCCACACATACTCTGCGCCATTGCAACGAAGCACGCTAGTATCGGCAAAGCGGATGGTATCGGCATCGCAAGACAAAGCCATATTTATAAAAAGCTTATCGGCCATAAACGCCGCCAAAACCTCAGAAGGGGCCTCAAAATCACTTTGGTGAACGCCCCTCGATCCGGCACAGCGAATTTTTCCATCGCAATAATTGGGTTGAAGGAAAACCACTGGTGTTTTAGCTGGAAGGCCTTCGCTAAACAACAGCCAGTCGTTCATGGAAAAGTCTCTGTAGTAAACAGTTCTATCGGTTCCAATATACACACCGCCATTGGAACCGCGCTGATGAGCAATGGAGGTCACAAACTCCCCTGCTATGGTAGCGGTGGTGAGGTTTTCCCATGTTGTTCCACCATCGCCCGTAGTAAACACTTTATTGCCGTTTTGTCCGCCAATGAGCACGCACCACAGACGGTTGGGATCCACCCCGTCTACGTCGAGGTAAATTGCTTTGTTGGCATTATTACCGCTTACAGAAGTAGGTATAGTGATGTTTACCCATGTTTCTCCGCCATCTGTAGATTTCCATATTCTCCAGTTGCTTCCACTGTTCATGTGACTAACGTAGATGGTGTTGGGATCTCGGGGAGCCACCTTTACAGAAATAATTTTTTCACCTCCGAAAGCATGCACTTCTTCCCAAGATTGACCACCGTTGTGCGAGCGCCATAGTTGGTCTTCAACCGGTGAGTATATCGTATTCATACTGCGTGGATCCCACTCCAGGTTTCCGTATTCACCCCACCAATAGCTGGTATTGGGTCTTTTTGAGTTATCGAAGGGTAACCCGGTGATTCGCGTAAACCGATCCGTAGAATACCTAAATGCACCCCCATCATGGTAACCGATAGTAGCATCACCGGGGTTTACAAATCCGCGAAAGTTATCTCCTGCCAGTTCAGCGAGCCAGCCTCCTGATTGGGTATCATCGGCTCCGAAGTAGTACAGGTCTCCGTTTTTGATAAGCGTTCCATTGTGGTAGGTTCCGCCCACCATCACATCGCCCTGTTTGAAGCCGGCTTGCCAACCCCAAAAGTCGGTTCCATGAATCCCGTACATACGTGGCTCAATGTGGTCACCTTGATCTGCACTGTAATACAAGCCCCCGTCTGATGCTACCCACATATCCACGCCGTTGGCGTGCTGAAAAAACTTAATATCGTGCACATCCGCATGGGTGTAGCGATCAGCAGTAAACTCACCGGCCCATGTTACCCAATGGCCGTTTAGGGACCAGTCTTGGCCGCCATTCAAACTGCGCCAAACGTTAATTCCTGCTCCGAAAATACGATCTTCCGTATCCGGCGATGCTCCAAGCGCTAGGTCATAGTAGTATTGACCGCCATCTTCAGAACCATCCTCGCTCCAGCCTAAAATGTTAGGAGCCTCGGCAGAATAGGGTCCACCGGGCTGATCTCCGCAACAAACAAAAGTGAAATTCTGACCGGCATCATTGCTCTGGTAGATTCCAAACAAGCCATTTCCACCATTGGCAGATCCACTGGCTAAAAGGTAAATTCGATCTGGATTGGCAGCACTAACGGCCATTTCCACCCTTCTTTGCTCCTCTCCCGAGGCTATTGCAGGCCAGCCCGAAGCGCCGGAAGTAAAGGTCGCTCCACCATCTGTTGATTTTTTAAACACCGTTGAATTTCCACTGAGTTGAATGGCATACACC
>JBJOIB010000188.1:0-4605 GCA_046047375.1 Bacteroidota bacterium | reverse complement strand
GAAAAAGACATCGAATACGTGGTCATGGATAACAAGGTGATGATCGTAGACGAGCAAACGGGTCGTATTATGCAAGGTCGCCGCTACTCTGATGGCCTACACCAAGCCATTGAAGCGAAAGAAAACGTTAAAATCGAGGCAGCTACCCAGACCTACGCTACCATCACCCTCCAAAACTATTTCCGCATGTACCATAAACTGGCCGGTATGACCGGAACTGCGGAAACAGAAGCGCAGGAGTTGTGGGACATCTACAAGTTGGATGTGATGATTATCCCGACCAACCGTTCCATTGCGCGCAAAGACATGGAGGATTTGGTGTACAAAACCAAGCGTGAAAAATACAATGCGGTGATTGACACCATCGTAAAATTGCGCGAAGAAGGCCGTCCGGTGCTTGTGGGTACAACCACTGTAGAAGTATCCGAATTGCTCTCTAAAATGCTGAGCATCAGACAGATCGAACACCAGGTGCTCAACGCGAAAATGCACCAACGCGAAGCTGAAATCGTTGCACAGGCCGGAAGAACGGGTGTGGTAACGATTGCCACCAACATGGCGGGTCGTGGTACCGACATCAAATTGACCGATGAAGTAAAGGCCGCTGGTGGTTTGGCGATCATAGGTACAGAACGTCACGATTCTCGACGGGTTGACCGACAGCTACGCGGACGTTCAGGACGTCAAGGGGATCCGGGAAGCAGCCAGTTCTTTGTGTCGCTCGAGGATGACCTCATGCGCCTCTTTGGATCTGACCGTATCGCCAAAATGATGGACAGACTGGGCATTGAAGAAGGAGAAGTGATTCAACACTCGATGATCACCAAATCGATTGAGCGCGCTCAGAAAAAAGTTGAAGAAAACAACTTCGGCATACGGAAACGCTTGCTCGAATACGATGACGTGATGAACTCGCAGCGTGAAGTAATCTATAAACGCCGACGTCACGCCCTTTTCGGTGAACGCTTGAAATTAGACATCTCCAACATGTTCTACGAGCAGGCTGAAGGCCTCGTTCGCTTGCATGTGGCGAACAAAGATTTCGACAACTACACGTTGGATGTGCTTAAAAACTTCGGCATCGAATCACCTATTTCTAAGGAGCAGTTTGTAACCATGCCCGAACCTGAGCATATATACAAATTGTATAAGGCTGCAGATGATCACTACAAGAAGAAGTCTGAACACCTCGCAGAAGTTGCGTTTCCGGTAATTCAACAAGTGCATGAAGACCAAAGCAACAGCTACAAAGACATGGCTGTACCATTCAGCGATGGAGTGCGTAACATGCAAATTGTTGCCAACATTGAACGCTGCTACAGCACACGCGGTAAGGAGTTGATAGATGCATTGGAAAGAAACGTAACCCTTTCTGTGCTCGACAATTCATGGAAAGAGCACTTGCGTGCGATGGATGACCTTCGCAGCAACGTTCAGCACGCGCGTTTCGAGCAAAAAGACCCTCTTTTGATTTACAAGTTTGAATCATACGAGCTTTTCCGCGGAATGGTGGAGCGCATGAATGGAGAAATAGGATCGTTCCTCATGAAAGCCGGGTTGCCGGCTCGAACCGAGCAAGTGCGTCAGGCACCGCCTCAACCGCGCCAACCGGAACCTCCGAAAGTGGTAACGAACAAGCCGGGAATCGACAACCTCAGCGAGCGCGCTAACCAGATGCGAGCCGCTCAAGGTGGCGCGCCCACTGCACAAGCACAAGCACCGGTTCCACAACCAGCTGCCCCTCGTTCGGTGGAGAAGGTGGTTGGCCGAAATGAGCCTTGTCCGTGTGGTTCAGGAAAAAAATTCAAAAACTGTCACGGACAAAACGCCTGATCAGAACAAAGACGTTTGAATATAGGAAGGGGATTTAACACTGTTGAATCCCCTTTTCTTTGCCAGTGTCGCAATCAACGTGCACGTTTCAGGTGTGAGCACACTGTCTGGCTGATGCACCAGAAAATGCACTTCATCCATCCCACCGGCAGACCATTGTTTGATGCGGTCCATCCACTCGCTTAAACGCAATTCATCTGTTTCATGTAAGCTGTATCCGCCGAAACGAAGCAGTAAAAAAGGAGCTGTAATCCGCATGTGAACAGCATCACGTCTTCCGGCGGTATCTGAAATTACAGCACCTATCCCCCATTGTTGCATGGCTAACCACACCTGTTCTGCCTCAGGGTGTGCATTGAACCAGTCTGGATGCCTGAATTCTACCGCTAACCTCACATCGCGCGGCCAGCGCTCCAGGTACTCCAACAATGGGGTGGCATGGGCCGGTGAGAAATTCGGCGGTAATTGAATAAAAGTAGGCCCCCGCTTTTCTCCGAGTGCTGTGAGGGCCTCCAAAAACTCATCCGTCAATCCTTCGCAATTGCGAAATCTGCGGTAATGTGAAATCATTTGTGGAAACTTCGCACAAAAAACAAAGTCATCAGGAGTGGCATCAGCCCACCTGCGCAGGATTTCAGGTGGATGGATCTTGTAATGCGTAGCATTGAGCTCAATGGTTCCGAATTGCTGCGCATAAAACGAAATAAAATCCTCACTTTTCGCTTTATTAGGATAGATCTTTCCCTTCCACGCCGGAATATTCCACATCGTTCCTCCGCAATAAACACGGGGTGTTACAGACGGTAGCGACAATACAGAGCGGGTGTCGGGATGGTCGGTGGGCAACCGAAAATCCACCCCGAGTGGGTGATCAAGTTTACCGAACTTCATAGGAACAAATATCGCGTAAGTATATTTATCTTTCCATCATGAGCGACCAACCAGAGATTCTGGATTTTCCAGAGGAAGAGAAACCCGTCATAAAACCGTACACGCTGCTTCGTGGCTTGGCGCTGAATGGCATTATTATTTCGCTTGTTTTCAGGCTGATGCATTGGCCCGGCACGACCATCTTGCTCTTGATCTCCTTGAGCTTATGGACCGTTTGGAGTGTGCTGCACTTTTTAGCCAATAAGCGCGTTATTCGCTCAGAAGCGTGGTATTTTACCGGTAGATCAGGGATGATTTTAGGCATTTTATTTACCTATTTCGATTTTCTTTGGCTGTCGAACATTTCGTTTATTATCGCTTTGATAGCGATCACCATTGGTTGGCTCAGAGAAAAATACGCTCGTAAAAGATAACCGCTGTTGTATAAAATAGACTCCTTTGCTTGCCTTTGATTCTGCATATTTAGGGCATGCTCAACACATTACATCGAACGCTTTTCCCCCACTTGTGCATTTCATGTGGCGACCGTATGCACAGTACTCACGAATTCCTTTGTATGCGCTGCGAGATGCGCCTTACCCATTCGTTGATGCCTTCAGGTTTGCAGCCTTTGGAGCCCGTGTTCTGGGGTCGACTGATGCTTCATGGAGCCTATTCCAACTACTTCTTCACCCGAGGTAGTACTGTTCAAGAATTGATGCACACCTTGAAGTACGGCGGCGACCCAAGGGTGGCGCACCACTTTGGTAAACGCTTCGGAGCCAGTCTTGTGCGCTTGGAACAACCGCCCCAATTGGATATGATTGTTCCCGTTCCTTTACACCCTAAAAAAGAGCGAATACGCGGTTTCAATCAGGCCTACATGCTTGCCCGGGGAATGAGCGACGCTACCGGAATTCCTGTGAGCACTGCGCTGCAACGAACAGAGCACCGACAGTCGCTTACACGACTCAACCGCATGGCTCGATGGCAGCAATCAGAACGTTTGTATCAGTTGCTCCCCGAAAAACTGGAAGGGAAACGCATCATGCTGGTAGACGACGTGGTAACGACCGGCGCTACTCTGGATATTTGCGGAAGCCTGATGATGGCTGCTGAACCCGCGGCCCTCTACGTAGGTGCTCTGGCTCAAACAAAAAAGTTTTGATCCGCCCGTTTCAGTATCTTTGCAGCGCATGTCTTCAGAACTACATATTGATCGGGGGTTGTCGAAAGCAGACACCTATCGCGCATTGCATCCACAAATAGCATCGCTTGTTGCAGGTGAATCCAACCTCATTGCCAATTTGGCCAATGTGAGCGCCGCCCTCAAAGAAGCCTTTCATTTTTGGTGGGTAGGATTTTACTTGGTTGATGGCGAACAATTGGTGCTGGGTCCCTTTCAAGGCCCGGTGGCATGCACCCGACTTTCAAAAAACAAAGGCGTTTGCGCCCACAGTTGGCAAACAGCAGCAACGGTAATTGTTCCTGATGTAGATGCCTTTCCCGGACACATTGCCTGCAGTAGCGCAACGCGATCAGAAATTGTAGTACCCCTAAAACACCCCGATGGAACGGTTTGGGCTGTTCTGGATGTTGACAGTGAACATTTGGATTTTTTCGACGACATAGACGCGAAAGAACTTGAAGCCATCGTTAACCTCATCCATCCATGAACATACGTTTGGTTCTTTTCTTTGTCGCGCTTACTATGTTGTCGTGCGCTAAAATCATCCCACCGGATGGTGGCGATAAAGACCTTACACCTCCCAAAGACACGTTGTATTCGCCATCTTTTGGAACCACATCCTTCAACTCGCGCTCTTTTGCTATCGAATTTAACGAATACGTAGAGTTGAATGATATCTATAACCAATTGGTGGTTTCGCCCCCGTTGGAAGG
>JBJOIB010000187.1:0-4323 GCA_046047375.1 Bacteroidota bacterium | reverse complement strand
TAGTCATGCGTTTTTTGTGCCTCGTTTTGAGCCCATGCTACCAGTTGGTTCAACTCTGTGCGATCAAACCAGACAAGGTTTGCCTGCCTGTTGAACCAGGTCATCTGCCTTTTGGCGAAATTGCGTGTGTGCTGTTTAATCAATGCGATGCTTTCCTCCAAGGTCAATTTACCGTCAAAGTAATCAAACAACTCGTTGTAGCCAACCGTATTGAGCGCATTCAGTCCTCTGTGCGGGTACAAACGTCGGGCTTCTTCTACCATACCGGCAACAACCATTTCGTCTACGCGTTTGTTTATGCGTGCGTACAATTCCTCCCGCTCACAGGTAATGCCTGCCATCACCCATCGAAAAGGGCGTGGTTTGGCTTCGCCAGTGCGCAGTTGTGAGTAAGGTGCTTGTGTGATGCGACACACCTCTAAAGCGCGAATCAAACGCATGTGGTTGTGAATGTCCATGCGGTCGTAATGTTCTGGGTCGCGCAATTTCAATTCCTCTTGCAACTTCTGAATGCCGTGAATTTCAAATTCCTTGTTCAAAGCTTCACGTACCATGGGGTCAGAGGGGAGCTCATCGAACCCTTGCAAGAGAGCGTTGATGTACATTCCTGATCCTCCAGTCACTACCAGAACTCGCTTGGTTTTGAAATAGACCTCCAGAAATTCGAGTGCGTCTCGTTCGAAATCACCGGCGGAGTAAGAGGTGTGGATATCGAGAAAATCCACAAAATGGTGCTTTACGCGCTGTAGCTCTTCTGCCGAAGGGTGAGCGGTAACGATGGAAGTTTCTTTGAAAAACTGTCGGCTGTCGGCTGATAAGATGTCTGCACCCAACGCTTCTGCCACCTCAATGGCTGCTGCGGTTTTTCCTACGGCCGTAGGTCCGGCGATAACAATAAGCAGAGGCGCTGATTGGTTAGTAGAGGTCACTGTCGTATTCGCCGTAATCTCCGCCCCAACCTTGGTCGTTGCCGTATTCGTCGGATTCATCCAGGTAGGCATCTATCTCCGGATCACCGGTGCGGTAATCATCTTCTTCGTACACTTCTTCCTCCGCCTCAAATTCGAGTCCGGCAAAAAGATCTGATTCTTTCGAATCCTGCGCAGGAGCCTCACCATATACCAAGGTTACTTTGGGGTAGATGGTGGATGGAGCGGCAATTTTGATTTCTACAAGCTCCAGATAGAAACACCACATGCGGAGGAAATCGTAAACGTAAACGAGCTTCTCTTCAGGAGAAGTGATCTTCTCGTTGAGTTTTAGCGATGACATGCTCGCAACGCGGGATGGGCCATCGTTCATTTCCATGAGGGTGATCTCTTCCCCGCGCTCCCAATGGTCATTGCTCAGGTAAAACGACGCCATTTCGCCTTCGTTGAAATCAAAGGCCGAAAGGATGGCCTGATGCAATTCCTCAAAGGTGGATTCGGTTCTGATCTCAATGTCTCGGAAGATGTCTTCCTCCGTGTCTATTACAACACGAAATTTGAAAATATTCATACAGCGGGGATTCCTGCGTTTGCCTGCAAAGTTACAAACTTCCTTTGTTCAGTCGGTATCCTATGGCAAGTTCAATGCGGTAAATTTGCTTGTCGCGATTGATGGCTCCCGCTCGCCTTTTCGCATCTTCCCAACTGAGTGGATTGTTCCAGAACGACTCTGATCGGCCATATCCGGCCAAAAACTCGAAGTAGAAAGGAGATTGTTGTGTGTCTATGCGCAATCCTGCTGACAATCCCATGCCCGCTGCAAACCCTTTCCGATGCTGTCCATCGTCATAAACGGGTGATATGCTGTATTCCTGCAACCGACTTAGGGAACCGAACGCACCAACAAAAACGCCCCGGTGATTGCCTTCGCGCCATGCTTTGTGCAAATATCTTCGTACCTCAGGATAAACGGTGATTCCGCCTAAACTGTAATCCTGACGAACGGATGCTGCCAATTCTTGTTGGAGTGATGCGTATTGTCCTACTTCTAAATGAAGACCAAATGTAAAAGGGGAGAGAGGCTCCCACTCGTAGCCTACGCCGAAAATGGGCTGGCCGGTGAGGAAATAACTGTTCTGAAATCGGATATTCGACTGACTGACAGCCGTTTGGGTAACGATAAACAGAACGATGACGAGTAAAATACGCATCGCAACAAGCATTAGGTTACCCCTAAATTACGAAATCACATCCAATTGGCGATGTCGCCGGCATCAATTCCACTGTGCGAGGCGTGGTAAACAGCTTTTCTATGCTTAACAACAATCATCTGTGGCGACTCATGTGGCACGTGTAGCTCGTTGGCCAGGCGGTTCGACAACGACCGAAAGGCAATGAGGTCGAGGTAGTATGCGGTTACGTTATCACCGTAGTTGTATCCTCGTTCGAACATCTTCAGTGCCATGGAGCTAATCGGACATCGGGTGCTGTGCTTGAAGAATACAACGGTTCTACTCTCAGAATCTGAAAGCGCAGCATCGAGCATAACGTCAGTTGTCAATTCTTTCCACGCAAGTGTTGCCATCTTTACCGTATCGAATTTGTAAATTTGTGCCGAAATTTAATGATTACATGGATACGCGCATCATCAAAGGGCTTCTCGCTCTGCTTTCGTTAGCATACACTGTTTATTTATTTGCCACCGGCCACTGGGGTTCGGGTATCGGAATGATTCTCTTGTCAGCTCTACTCGTTTTTGCTGTGTTGAGAAGCACGCGCATGATCATGGTGTTCTTTTACCTGCGTCAACAACAAATCGATAAAGCGATGTCGTGGTTGAATAAAATCAACCCCAATCACCTCTGGAAAAATCAACAAGGATTCTTCTACTTTCTAAAAGGAAGTACTCAGATGGAGACCAATATGAACGAAGCTGAGAAAAACCTGAAGAAAGCTCTGTCTATCGGTTTGAAAAGTGATAGCGATAAAGCTGCTGTGAAATTGAATCTGGCAGGAATCGCTGCGGCGAAGAGAAAGCCGAAAGAAGCTCAGATGTTGCTGATGGAAGCGAAACGCTTAGATACCAAAGGATTACTTAAAAACGATATTAAAAACTTCGAAAAAGCCATCAAAAATCCAAAGGTGGTCTATCAACGGCATTGATCTTTGAAGCGCGCTTCACTTCTTGCAAACGCGACAATAATTCCAAACTTCTGCGCTGTAAATCTTTGCTGATCGCACGGTAATGCTGCTCCAATTCGTTTGAACCATTCCGATGCGAATGCGCATCAATCTTGATGATCTGGTAATTCATCTCATCTGAGGCGTCCCGAATGATGCGGTTCAACTCATCACTGTCTTGTGGATGATGGATGAGGTGCGTGAAACACTGCTCTACAACATCGTTTAAGATGCTGTGAACCGCTTGTTTGAGTTGATTTCCGGTTTCCGACATAAGGTGTGAGGTTTCAAGGGCGAAATGGAAGATACGAAGAATTTTTGAGAAATAAAAATCCTTTGATACATATCAGTATTCCAAGTGCATGCCCTTGATAATCAAACTATTGTCGAAAATCAATAGTTCAATAGCTCTTCAATAGTTGCAGAAAGCCGGTTGGAAGCCAAGAAGTTGTTTTCTAGATCGGCAGCGAACGGAACCGGAGTATCGAGACTCGCGCAACGACGCACGGGAGCATCGAGCAATTCCCAGCAGTTTTCTGTGATCAACGCGCTCAGCTCTCCGCCAATGCCGCCTGTGAGCGTGTCTTCATGCAACACTACCACACGGCCGGTCTTCTTTACACTGGCGTACACGGTATCCATGTCTAGGGGAGCTAACGTGCGCAGATCAATTACTTCAATGCCTTTTTCAGGGTGATTGGCTGCATATTCCATCGCCCAATGCACTCCCATTCCGTAAGTTACGATCGTTAAACGGTCTCCGGGAACAACTACGCGGGCAACACCGAATTCAAGCGAATAATAAGCATCAGGCACCATGCCTGAAACACTTCTATACATCGCCTTGTGCTCAAAGAAAATAACCGGATTCGGATCTTCGAAAGAACGGGTCAGCAATCCTTTCGCATCGGCCGGAAAGGCCGGATAGGCTATTTTCAATCCCGGAGTGTGAAAGAACCACGCTTCGTTGCTCTGACTGTGGAACGGACCTGCGGCAACACCCGCTCCTGTCGGCATGCGCACCACCACATCGGCGTATCGCTCCCAACGGTAATGCAATTTGGCAAGGTTGTTCACAATCTGATTGAATCCGCAGGTCACGAAGTCGGCAAACTGCATTTCTACCATGCCTTTCCATCCCTTCATCGATAGTCCCAATGCACTTCCCACAATCGCACTTTCGCACAATGGAGTATTCCGCACACGCTCCTTC
>JBJOIB010000186.1:0-7770 GCA_046047375.1 Bacteroidota bacterium | reverse complement strand
ATAGTGGTCAATGCTCAAGTGACAGACACCTTGGGAATCGGCCAATATAGGCTTGGTTCGGAATTGCTGTCTGTTGCGCCAAACGGCGGATTCGTGTTCGGTAATAATGGATATAATGACGTGGCGAAGGCCCAGTCGTTTGTAAATGATGAATCGTTAGTAGTTAGGAAAGTATTACTCAAATTCGGAGAAGTTCAATTCGCATCTGCTGATTCAACATCATCGATTGATGTGGTTATCTACACATTTGGAGGTTCTGGGGTCACTTTGTCATCAATAAACGATTCTGTAGCTCCGGATACTATTCGCGCTGCAGTCAGCGTTCCAATCCATCAACTTGTAGCGAATACATACACGGAAATTGATTTTGGATTCGATACGATAGTTTTTCAATCAGGAGAAAGATTCTTTGCTGGAATAGATGTGTCAAGTTTGGCAGCTGGAGACACGGTAGGTCTCTTATCCACCACGGATGGAGATGCAAATGGAGCAAACAATTCATGGGAACTTACCGTCAATGGCAATTGGGTTTTGGTGGCTCATGGAGCGTATTCCTGGAATCTTGATGTCGATCTGGCAATTTTTGTCACGATAGATGAGGCAGACCCGGCAGGGATTTCATCTAACTCCTTAAACGATTGGACTTGTATCCCCAATCCATGCGCCACTGAATTACGGGTGGACTTACCAGCGAAACGGTCAGCAGAGGATTTTTCGGTTCGGGTTACATCCAGTAACGGCCAAGTTGTCTATATGAAGGATAGCTGCAACGAGTTTGAACACTTAGATGTGTCTGATTGGTCGCAAGGAATGTATTTTGTGCACATTACTGATGGATTGAATTCATCTGTTCAAAAGGTTGTGAAACAATAGACTACTACTTGCGAATTGTTGAAGCATTTAATCGCGTTGACGTTGAATTACTACTTCTTCTCAACGGATTGGTCGGTAATCCTATCGTAGATTCCTTCATGGTGTTCATGAGTGCTAAGTGGGCTTGGGTTCCTCTTTATGCATTTGTCGCCTACTTCGTTAAGCGAAAGTTTGGTTGGGACAAAATGGTTTGGTTATTAGTAAGCGCGGTTGTTATGCTCATTATTACCGATCAGGGTTCAGTTCATTTTTTCAAAGATGTGGTTCAAAGGTTGAGGCCTTGTCATAATCCGAGTTTATATGACTCCCTCACCTTGATTCAAGGTAAATGCGGAGGAAAATATGGTTTTGTTTCTTCGCACTCATCCAACGTTTTTGGCTTGGCCACGTTCGTGTTTCTTATGTTTAGAAACTCTTTTGTGGGAGTCGGTGTGATGTTTGTCTGGGCTGCATTAGTGTCTGTAAGCAGGGTTTACCTGGGGGTACATTACCCCTCCGACATTTTTGTGGGTGCGGCATATGGAACATGTGTTGCCATTCTTGTTTGGGTTATCGCTAAAAAAGGATTGGATCTATGACAACCTGGGTGGCCATTTTTATTGGCGGAGGGTTTGGTTCCATCGCAAGATTTGCGATTGGTCTAGGTTGTTCACAATTTTGGAATGTTAGTTACCCTGTAGCAACGCTTCTTAGCAATGTGGTCAGTTGCATCATATTAGCTGGGGTCATCAACGCCTTCGACCCCGCTCTTTCTGACAATAGAATAGTGCGAAATGCACTTATGATAGGATTCTGTGGCGGATTCAGTACGTTCAGCACGTTCAGTTACGAGACGGTACAATTAATAAAAAGCGGCAACCATTTGGCTGCCGCTGGAAACACGATCGTAAGTGTAGGTGTTTGTCTGATTCTACTATACAAGCTGACCAAATAGAATCAGGTATGAAAAACCTCGATGGTAATATTCCTGGTACCACCCCCATAAGCGAGCCTGCACTTGATCTTTTTTCCTATTAACAATTCTCCTTCTTCGTAATCATTCCAGATTGAATTGTCATCTCTCTGAACTTGGATTTTAACATCCTGAGCCAACTCCTTCTCTCTCACTGCAATGCTACAAGGGTACTGAATGTCGGAAGCAAAGACCTCAGCGCTTGGACCAAATCCGTTTTGGATTGCAGGAATCTGAAAAATATCTGATGGACACATAACGTTCTAATTGATAGTTAAACTTTTCTTTTCAATCAAGCCACTTGCTTTGTCAAGTAGAATTCTTCAGTTGATGTTGACATTAACACATTCAGACCGTACTCCGTAGCAACACGATTGGCTGCAACATTGGCTCGGCTGCAAGTGGCTGATATCTCATCCACAATATCTTGAAGCAGTTGGTCTACTACTTGTCGCACCATGATTCGGCTGCTCAGATCCGTTGCTTCGGTGTCCTGAAGCTTAGCAAGGAACGGTTTCAGATAAACCAATTTATCTGCTGAGAATGCAAGCTTTTCCTTAGGAGTTGTTAAACCTTTCTGGTAAACACTGTAAAGGGTTTCTACTCTTTGCTTGTCTGTAATGGTTGTGAATATTGCTTCCATGTCACTTTTGCTTTACAGCCGATTTTGTTGTTGCGGCTTGATTACGGCTCCAAATGTAGAGGCGTATATATAGGTGTACAAGGAAATCGGAGGTCCGAATTGACCGCGTAGATTTAAACGTGAAAAGCCTAAGATGTTGATATACAACTTCCTAGGCTCCTTATTTAGGAGTTAAATTGACTCAGCAACAACTAGCTGAGCTACAGCAAAAACTGCTGTATTTATGTCAAGTCAAGCCAGAAAATCTGGTCTCGTAGCCTGCGGTCCCGAAAAAATCGGGACCAGAAAACCTTAAAAATCGTCAGCCTCAGCCTCCCAGATGATATAATCCTTCTGAAGTTCAGACTTAGACACCAATCTTTCTGCATCAGATTGAGTAAGTTTCTGAGCATCTGAGCTATTTACAACTCCGAAAGCGATCAAAAAAGCGATTAACAGTTCCATGATTTTAAGGTTTTAGTAGGTTTACAGTTTCAATTCTTTGGTTCTGACTATCGATGAATGGTTTCTTTTCTTCGATAAGACCCTTCAAATCTACGACAAATGTTTTTTAACTGACAAATATTTCGAGTTAAAAAATCCTGTTGATTCCGTAACTATTTGAAAATCAATGAGAAAAATTTTCAATCGTTTTCGATGAATATGCGAAAAATGCAGATGAATGTTGAAAAAGAGTAGATAAATAGACGAGCGAATGGGTTAAGACGGTTACGTTTCATCCATATTTGTACAATGGAAGGTCTGGTTTCTTTAGTAAAGGTGTTGCGGCCAAGCGAAAAGCGATTGCTTGTGCACCACTATGCTAGGAATACCAATGCAGAGGAGAAGATGAGGTTGAAACTATTCAAACTCGTAGATTCTGGAGTTAGTTCGGATGAAGAGGCAAAGTCGCTCCTAAATGGAAAGGGCGGGGCGTCATCCTATTCGCATCTTAAAAGTCGCTTGAAAAACGACATTCTGAACATCCTTATGATGCAGGATACGGACAAAAGGTTTGCCCAGCCCAACAGAGCAGCAGAGCTCGATTGCAGAAAGAAAGTGGCCCAATCGCACATTCTGCTCTTGCGTGGAGCTCAAATAGAAGGAATGAAAGTTCTTACGGACGCTTTGAGAGCAGCCGATCGTTTTGAATTACTTGCAGAAAGGCTTCAGATAAACCATCTATTGCGGGAGAAGTTTCTCGGTGCAGGTTCGTCAGAACAGTTAAACAAGCTAAACCGACAGATAAATTCTGATCTGTCCAAGTATGAGGCATTACTTGTGGTAGAGGAAAAGTCATTCATTTTGGCAAGTCCAGAATTTGCTCAAAAGTTGAAGAAGAGATCAAATGACAAACAAAACCTTCAACTCATTGAGGAATTGAAGACCTTATACAGAAAGCATAAGCTGGCGCGAATCGGATTTTGGTATTACATGGCTGCGACCGAATATCATAATGCCCGCTCAAATTATGATTCTGTGGTGGATCTTGGTTTGGAGTTTTTAAAACTGGTCGAGAAAAGTCCTGCTGTAAAATCTAAAAACAACATTGCAGGTGTTAACCAAACGGTCGGTGTTGCTTTTTTGGAATTGAGAGGCTTCGATCAGGCACGTCAGCATTTGATGAAAGCGGAAAAGTTGTTCCCTGTTTCAGGTTTCAATAGGCTACAGTGCCTTCAGTTTTTAGTTCAATCAGAGAGTGCCAACGAGGAGTATGAAAGCGCATTGACTCATATACAATTGGCACTGTCGCACCCTAGGATTGCAGTTAGAGAGAACCTATTGCCAAGATGGTTGTATTTTAAGGCGTGTGTGGAGTTTTTAAACGGTGATATTGATGGGTCATTCAAGTCCTTGAACAAGGATGGTTACTTGATGAAACAGGTGGATGATTGGAATGTGCAGTTTCGACTGTTGGAGATCATGCAGTTGATCAGCCTTAAGGACGAAGAATGGCTGGAGTTCAGGATCAGCACGCTAAGTAAATTTCTCACCAGACATAAAGATCTGGCAAAACCTCGTGTGCTGGTGGCATTGAGTGTGTTCAGGAACGTGCTTAGAAAGGAGTTGAATTTCGCACAATTGTCGGATAAGAATAAAGAATCGCTGCGACTTTGCCTCGCGGAGGAAGGAGCGTATAAGTGGAATCCCACAGGACCAGAACTAGTGCGTTTTGATAAATGGGTCAGTGCCCAATTGCCTATTCAGTCGATAAAAGAGGAAGGGGAATAAGTCCTGAGAGATTCTTTCAGTCGTGTAACGGTATCGGAAGGTAGATCCAGATGAGTGACGAACCTAACATGATTGGGACCAACCTGAAACGCTAAAATTTTTCTGGCCTTTAAGTATGCCAAAAAATGGTGTGCGCCAACATGAGATTTGAGTTCAAAAACTACAATGTTTGTTTCTACTGGTAGAACATGAAGCACGTGTTCTGAATCTATTAAGAGTTCCTCTATTTGCTTCGAGATCAAATGGTCGTCTTGAAGTCTTGAAACATGGTTTTCCAAAGCATAGATACCAGCTGCGGCAACTATTCCTGCTTGTCTCATGCCACCTCCAAAAACCTTCCTTATTCGTTTTGATCTTTCAATGAATTCCATGTTGCCCAATAGCAACGAACCAATTGGAGCACCTAAACCCTTACTAAGGCATATTGAAACGGAGTCGAATTGAATCCCGATCTCAGCCGGACTCGTGCCTGTTTCGACCAAAGCGTTGAAAAGACGCGCACCATCCAAGTGCATTTTCAATCCATATTCGAAGCAAAGCGACCTGATTTCTTTTATCGTTTCAAACGGAAAAATCTTGCCACCACCGCGGTTACACGAGTTTTCTAGCGTTATCAACGATGTTCTTGGGAAATGAATATTTGCCGGTCTGAGGACCTTCCGTACCTGATCGGCATTGAACACTCCTCGCGTTCCAACGATTGTTCTTGTAGAGCATTGGGAATTGACGGCAATGCCACCTCCTTCATAATAGTGAACATGTGAACCTTCTTCACAAATTACCTCGTCACCAGGAGAAGTGTGTGATTTTATCGCTATCTGATTGGTCATTGTACCGGAAGGGCAAAACAGAGCCGCTTCTTTACCGAACATGTGGGCTGCCAACGATTGTAAACGGTTTACCGTGGGATCTTCATCAAAAACGTCATCGCCTACTGGTGCAACTAACATGGCTTCTTTCATAGCCGATGTTGGTTTTGTTACCGTATCGCTTCGTAGATCGATCGTCATCGTGGAAATTAAAGCATGTACCCGGAGCGGGAATCGAACCCGCACGGCCGCAATGGCCACAGGATTTTAAGTCCTGCGTGTCTACCAATTCCACCATCCGGGCCCAATACACAAAATCCTCCGGTTGGAGGATTTTGAAAGTGGAATGAGCGAGAAACGGGATTCGAACCCGCGACCCCGACCTTGGCAAGGTCGTGCTCTACCAACTGAGCTATTCTCGCGAAATTGGAGTGCAAATCTAAATAATTTCCCAATTGCGCAAAATCACTTTCTACTTCCTAAAACTTTCTTGATCTCATGCAATTTTAACAGTGCTTCTACAGGTGTAAGTGTATTAATATCAATGCATTCAATCTCTTCCTTTATCTGCTCTAATACAGGGTCATCCAATTGAAAGAAGCTTAATTGAAGACCCGCTACTGATTGAGCCCCATCCTTTTTCGCTACATCGTTGGATTCATGCGACTTTTCCAGTGAGGATAGTAACTGTTTCGCCCGGTTGATCACAGAAGTTGGCATTCCCGCCATTTTAGCCACATGGATTCCAAAGCTATGTTCGGTGCCGCCAGGCTCAAGCTTCCGTAAGAAAAGTATCTTCTTCCCAACTTCCTTAACACTTACATTGAAGTTCTTCACACGCTCAAACTTTGCTTCAAGGTCATTCAACTCATGGTAGTGTGTTGCGAACAAGACGTTTGGAGTTGCCTTTTTATTCTCGTGCATATATTCAACGATCGACATTGCTATGGAAATTCCATCATATGTGCTCGTTCCTCTACCTATCTCATCTAGTATCACCAAACTGCTGGATGTCATGTTGTGTAGGATGCTGGCTGCTTCATTCATTTCCACCATGAAGGTAGATTCGCCTTGAGCCAGATTATCAGAAGCTCCCACACGGCTGAAGACCTTATCGATTATGCCGAGTGTCACGCTTTTCGCTGGGACAAAGCATCCCATCTGTGCCATGATGCTGATAAGCGCGGTTTGCCTTAATAGTGCCGATTTACCGGACATGTTAGGTCCAGTGATTATCAGGATCTGCTGGGTCTGATTGTTCAAGTATACATCGTTGGAAACATAGCTTTCACCTATTGGCAAGGACTGTTCAATCACCGGATGTCGTCCGTCCTTGATATGTATGAGATTTTCGTCCGTAAAACTGGGTTTTACGTATTGATTGATCAAACTAACCTCTCCAAAAGATAGTAAGCAATCGAGTTGAGCGAGTACATTGGCATTCTGTTGTAAGGAAACGACAAACGGTTGAAGCTTCTCGATGATTTCATTGTAGAGACGATATTCCAGGTCTTTGATCTTATCCTCAGCTCCAAGGATTTTCTCCTCATACTGTTTCAACTCTTCAGTGATATACCTTTCAGAGTTAACAAGCGTTTGTTTTCTTATCCAGGATTCCGGTATTTTATCCTTGTGAGCATTGGTGGCCTCCAAGTAGTAACCGAAAACATTGTTGAATCCAATTTTCAGGCTGGTGATTCCCGTCCTCGAAGCCTCGCGTTGTTGAATATCTAACAGATGATCTTTTCCGTTATGAGACAGTTGTCTCAGATCATCCAATTCAGCAGAAACGCGCTCTGCAATTACACCACCCTTGTTTAGGTTGACAGGCGCATCATCTGCAATTCCAGAAGAAATGATATCCAGTGCAATCGAACAAGGGTTAATCAAACTTGTAAGTTGTTTGAGGGTGCTGCTATCGCTTTTTTGAACCAGTTCCAGGATCGGTGGAATCTGTTCTAACGATTTCCTTAAAGCAAGTAGTTCCCTAGGATTCACTCTTCCGGTCGACACTTTGGAAGCAAGCCGTTCCAAATCGGATATCGTACCCAGTCTTTCTGCAATGGATTGCCTTAGTTCATCAACCGACATCAGGCATTCCACGCTATCCAGCCGTTGCTCAATTACCGATCGTTGCTTCAAAGGAAATGCAACCCACCGCTTCATCATTCTCGATCCCATGGGAGTATGGGTTCTATCTAGCACGTCAAGAAGACATTTACCGTCTTGTTGATTTGGACGGAGTATCTCTAAGTTCGCAGCTGTAAAACCATCAACCCACA
>JBJOIB010000185.1:0-4058 GCA_046047375.1 Bacteroidota bacterium | reverse complement strand
TTCTCCATCTTTTCCAATGGCAAAACAGGCCGGAATTTCTTCGATGATGGTGTCACCGAATAGCACCATACACAATTGACCATTAGGCATGGAAGAAATGTTAATTCCTGGATCATCGGGAAAAACGAGGCGGATGTTTTTGGCAACTGTTGCTGAAACCCGAAGGTCGTATTTAAGAGACCCGTCATCCTGTGAACGGAAGTCCAGAATAACAGAGCCGTCTTTGCTGGTACCGGAAACGGATTGGTATTTGTGCAACCCATAGAACTCGCCATGTTGATTTATAAAATTGAACTTTTCAGCATGTGGGTGAGACGCTTTCCAGTTGAATTGAATGGGTTCGGGTTTGTTGGCAAATTTGAGTGATAGGTCTAATCTCGAGATTTTTGTTACTTCGTCGTCAATTCGATTGAAAAGTTCATAACTAAAACCACTCACTCTCAATTGAGTCTGAAAGGGTCCGGAGCGGTGTAAATAGTGAATATTAGGGATCTGGTTGCCGGCCTGGTCGTAAAGCTGCCCTCGATTGGGAAGGAAGCCTAAGGTCTGAGCAAACAAGAAACTTGTCAGTAACAGTAGAGCCAGAAAGGCAATAATATGTTTTGAAAAGTTCATTTTTGATGAACGCTTTTCAAATTTACAGTAGCACAGATGCTTCTCCTAATAAGAGAGTTTTAACCTTTGCAAAAGGTCACATTTCTTTCCCAACTACGCCAAGGTGCTATCAAAAACCGATTCATTTAATTGGCGTTGGAGGTTGCTCATCATCAGCGTAAAAACATCGTGTGATGCGCGAGTTTTGGCAATGGCGTAGCAGCCGTGTAAGGAACCAATCATGCTATACGCCATGGAACGTGCGTCCATGTTCGATTTGATTTCGCCAGCTGCTTTTCCAGCCAACAAAGCTTTTTGCAAGATTTTCACCTGGGCCTCCAAGACATTCTCGAGCTTTTCACGGAATTGAGGGTCGGCATGGCTCATTTCAATCATGAGGTTAGCCAATACATCGCCCTTGGCAATGCTCTTATCAGAAGCCTGGTTTTTTTCTTTTTCAATGATGGCCAGTATGGCATTAGCAACCCCGCTATTACGACCTTCAAGGCTGCTCCATCGCTCCATGTACATGGGCAAAACAATTTCATCAATAACGGCATAGCCCAATTCCAATTTGTTCGGGAAATAGTGATAAAAAGCACCTTTAGTGATCTTTAAACGGGCAATTTCTTTGTCGGTTCGCAAGGTCTCAAACCCTTTCTCTGCAATGGCCTCAAAGCAGCGCTGCAATATTTTTGAACGAGTGGAATTGTTCATATAGAATGTACAAATATACCAACAGGTTTGTTTTTTGTGCAAAACTTTGTGGAAAACTCGATACAATTCACACCGTTTCGTGGAAAGGGTAGCTACTCTATTGACCACTAAATCGTTGCTGCCAACGCCATGCATCGCGCAACATGTCCTCAAGCCCTCTCTGGGTTTTCCACCCCAAAACCGAATGAACCTGGCTAGTATCGGCCCATACTTGGATGACATCTCCTTCTCGGCGCTCCCCTATGCGATGTGGGACGGCTAGGCCGTTAACTTTCTCAAAAGTGCTGATGACATCTAGCACTGAATATCCTTCGCCAGTTCCGATATTGAAGACCTCAAAGCGTTGTTCAGCTTGCTCTTGGAGAAGGCGCTTGAGGCTCACCACATGGGCCTCGGCCAAATCCATTACATGGATGTAATCGCGTATGCAGGTGCCATCAGGGGTGTTATAATCGCCACCGAAGACCGTGAGTTCTTGGCGAATGCCAGCCACGGTTTGGGTCAGGTAAGGGATTAAATTATTGGGTATGCCGAGCGGCAGTTCGCCAATAGCGGCTGATTCATGGGCGCCTATGGGGTTGAAATAGCGCAAGCATTGCACTTGGGCCCAAAGCATGTCGCGCAAGACGCGTTCGCCCATTTGCTTAGTAGCCCCATAAGGACTTTCGGCTTCTTTGGTTGGGGAAGATTCAGTAACGGGCACTTGATCAGGCTCTCCGTAAACGGTGCAAGAACTGGAAAAGACTATTTTGTTTTTGCCTGTTTCTTTCATCACCTCGAGTAGGCTCATCAAACCGCCCATGTTATTCTGGTAGTATTTCAAAGGCTCGGCTACGCTCTCGCCCACGGCTTTGAAAGCAGCGAAATGGATAGTGGCCTCTATGCGGTGTTCGGCAAACACGCGACGAAGCAACTCGGGATTGCAAACATCGCCTTTAATAAAGGTTGGGGTGTATCCAATAAGGGAAGAGATGCCTTCTAGGGCCGAAAGTCTGGAATTAGACAGGTTGTCCAAGAGTACGGGTTCGAAACCCGCTTCATGCAAACAAACCGCAGTATGAGAACCAATGAATCCCAAACCACCGGTAACCAGAATGGAAGGTCTTGCCATGAAACAAAGGTAAGGAGACGGTGTTCAATCAGGGCTGTGGTGGCAAAGTGAAGCGCAGCTATATAAAAAAAGGCGCCCAAAGGCGCCTTTTGCTGCATCCCGTTTGCTCGGGTTTTAAAATGTTTCGTGGGTAAAATTGATAACCGTGGTGGGGAAATCACCTTCTAAGAAGAAGATTTCGAAACTTTGGTTGGGGTAGATTCTCAAGCCAGCGGGTATGATCTGCTCATCGTTTTGGAAGGCGATCAACTTCCCGTAACTATCGACAATGCTGTAGAAGGTTACTCCATCGATGTCGACCACTGTGCCGCCGGGTTGGAAGTGAAACACGTGAGATTCGTATTCCACCTGGCTTTGGTTCCAGTCAACATTTTGAATCATGAAGTTGGACTGGTTGTAGGGGGTCTGTACGCGCCGGGCACAGTTGGTGGTGATGGTTTTACCGTTGAGGAGGGCTTTGTCACCTTCCAAGGCATTGATATTTTCTTTTTGGCAAGCACCTGCGGCCAATGTGACCAAAACCAGGGCGAAAAGGGATGCAGCTTTCATGATACTGGGTATTGGGGGGTTAGACTTTGGATTGTAATCAGATTATTTATTGGCGCCCATGAACTCGATAGCTACGGTTTTCACGAGGGTGCTGCCATCCATGATGCGGATTTGAGCACTCACTTTTCCCAAATAGATATCGTGCATCAAGTTTTGGCTGCTGGCTTGCAAAGTCACCGTTTGAGAGATCATAGCGGGGGCCTCTACTTTGCGTTTGAAAAGACCTACAGAGTACTGTAAGCTATCAGCTTCTTCTTCGATGGGGAACAAATCCAATTCAGGGCAGATGGCATTCACTTGTCCTTGGATGAACTGGAAGCGGGTTTTGAAGAAGTTGGGATTGATTTCAGCTCGTTCTACCAAAAGAGAAACTTTAGCTGTGTCATCGTATACATCTTGAATTAAAGTAGGTACTCCAGAAGTGTAGTGAATTTCGGTAATTTTCAAGTGTCCATCTAAGGTGTAATCGGTGTACTGTCCGGTAGTTGTGCTATAGGCGTTTGACGCACCATTTGCTTGGTTAGCCGACCAGTTCATGTTTTTGTCAATTCCAGCATTTACAATGCTTGAAGATGAATTGCTGTTGGGAACTAGGGCTTCCTTTTCGCAAGAGGCAAAAGCTACAGAAACAGCAGAAATCAAGGCGATAGATTTGATTGAGTTTTTCATAATTTTTTATTTTTAATATTTTAAGTTTTTCTAATTGTTTGTTTTTTTTATTCGTTGAACTGTCGTTCCGAATGTAGAAGCACAAAAAGGGGGGGTATCCCCCCAAAAAAAATGAAAGAATTTTTGAAAAAAGTTTTAATATGCTGAAATACAGATAGATAGAATTATCGAAAACTGCAACGACATTTTGGTTCGTCTATGTTTTTTCGGAGAAAATGCAACAAAAAACCTGATAAAAATCAGGTTTTGCTGTTCGCCAATAAAGGCTGAAACGAAAAAATGAGACGGTTTACACCTTTCTAGAGGCCACCCAGGTAGCCATGGCAAAACCCAAACAGGCCGAGATCAGCCAGAATGCATCACCGGTATGGTAGTACAGCGTATAAGGCTTGTGGGCATAGAGGGTGTGTTGGTAGGC
>JBJOIB010000184.1:0-4585 GCA_046047375.1 Bacteroidota bacterium | reverse complement strand
TTCCTTGGCTAAGGCCTCGTTAATAGATTGCAGCTTTAGGTACTCAGCAACTTCCGTTCGTCGAGCATAGAGGTTCCCCACAAAATTGTTCGCTGCGTTCAGAGTTACACGCCGTTGCAAGTTATTGTTGCGGACGATCAATAGCACACTGACCCCTTGCAAGAGCAAGAAGATGATCAGTACGTGGTAGCGGAAAATTAATTGCCAAAGGCTGCGCATCGGATGCTAAGTTCCGAATTACTCGCGCATGAGGAACTGGAATTTATCGATATTTTTCAACGCAATAGCTGTTCCTTTCGCTACTGCGCGAAGTGGTTCGTCGGCTACGTGAACTGGAAGACGTGTTTTCATCGAAATTCGTTTATCCAAACCACGCAACAAAGCGCCACCACCTGCGAGATAAATACCCGTCTTATAGATGTCCGCAGACAATTCGGGTGGTGTGTTTTCGAGGCAACTCAAGATAGCCTCTTCTATTTTAGAAATGCTTTTATCGAGAGCGTGAGCGATTTCCACATACGACACATGGATTTCTTTCGGAATACCTGTCATCAAATCCCGACCGCGAACGGCATAGTCAGCAGGGGGATTATCGAGCTCAGGAAGGGCAGCACCCACTTCAATTTTGATTTGCTCGGCAGTTCTCTCACCGATCAAAATATTATGTTGCCTGCGCATGTACTCTTCGATATCGTTTGTAAACTCATCTCCGGCTACCCGAATGTTTTTGTCGGTAACGATCCCTCCCAATGCAATGACCGCAATTTCAGAAGTTCCACCTCCGATATCAATGATCATATTCCCCATGGGCTCCTCGACATCGATTCCAATTCCAATTGCAGCAGCCATGGGCTCATGAATCAGGTAAACTTCTTTAGCTCCTGCATGCTCAGCGCTGTCTTTAACCGCTCGTTTTTCTACCTCCGTGATCCCAGACGGAATGCAAATAACCATTCGCAACGAAGGTGGAAATAAGGTTCGACCTTTTTGAATCATTTTGATCATCCCTTTGATCATGTCTTCGGCTGATTGGAAATCAGCGATAACACCATCTTTCAGTGGACGAATCGTTTTGATGTTTTCGTGGGTCTTACCATGCATCTGTTGAGCCTGTCGGCCAATAGCTACGGTTTTGTTCGTCGCGCGATCCTTGGCTACAATAGAGGGTTCGTCTACAACAACTTTGTCGTTGAAGTAAATGATTGTGTTAGCAGTACCGAGATCGATGGCGACCTCCTGCATAAAAAAGTTAAAAAGACCCATATCCTCGAAAAGTAACTACTGTGCGACAGACGCAAATATATACAATGCTATAAGATACACCCTATGTTCTAGTAAACGAGTGTGTTTTTTTTCTATCAGTGCTTGAAGTGCCTGTAACCGGTAAAGTACATTGCCATATTGTGATCGTCACAATACGAAATGCTAAGTTCATCCTTCACAGACCCCCCTGGTTGGATAACGGCAGTAATTCCTTCTAGGTTGGCTAGTTCAACGCAGTCCGGGAAAGGAAAAAACGCATCCGAAGCCATAACCGCACCGTGTAAGTCGAAGCCAAAACTTTTCGCTTTATGAACGGCCTGCTTTAACGCATCAACTCGTGAAGTTTGTCCGGTACCGCTCGCAAGAAGCTGTCCGTTTTTAGCAAAAACGATGGTATTGGACTTCGTGTGCTTCACAATTTTGTTCGCGAAAACCAAATCATTCAAGTTATCTTGAGATGCCTGTGATTTCGTCACACACCTAAATCCATCGATTTCATCGGTGTGATTATCGCGATCTTGCACAAGGAAACCGTTTAGGGCCGTGCGAACCAAGAGTTTTGGAAGATGGCTGTGCTTTTGAATGAGAATGACACGGTTCTTTTTTGATTGCAGTACCTCCAGTGCCTCAGGTTCATAACCAGGAGCAATAATCACCTCACAAAACAATTCATTGATTTCATGTGCCGTCGTGAAATCGATAGACTTATTAGCAATCAAAATCCCACCAAAGGCTGAAACCGGATCTGCGGCCAGCGCGTCTTTATATGCCGCCTGAAGGGTTGGTCTTGACGCCAGTCCACAAGCATTGTTGTGTTTCAAAATGGCAAAAGTAGGGTCGTTGTTTTCGAATTCCTTCATTAACTGCACTGCGGCGTCAACGTCAAGAAGATTATTAAACGACAGGGTTTTACCATGAATTTGATCAAACATTTGATCGAAGTCACCAAAAAAGAAACCTCGTTGATGCGGGTTTTCACCATACCTCAATGGAGTACCTTCAACGAAACTCTCCTTCAAAACGATTTCACTTTCAGGATTGAAGTACCTGAAAATCATTGTGTCGTAGTGAGAGCTCACATGAAAAGCTGATGCGGCGAATTTCATTCGATCTTGCAGACTTGTTGAGCCGTCATTTTCCTTCAGTAAATTCAAAAGCCGAGCATACTCTGCTTGAGAAGGCACAATAACTGTATCATTGTAATTCTTCGCGGCGGCTCGAATCAAGGAAATTCCACCGATATCAATTTTTTCTATGATAGCATCATGAGGGGCTCCTGAAGCAAGAGTGGCCTCAAAAGGGTACAAATCAACAATGACTAGGTCGATTGCTGGAATCTCATATGTTTCCATCTGCCTTCTGTCATCCTCCAAATCCCTTCTTCCCAGAATTCCCCCAAAAACTTTTGGATGAAGTGTTTTAACTCGTCCGCCTAAAATAGACGGATACCCTGTAAGTTCTTCAACAGGAACCACTGTTCCACCCATTTCTTCTATAGCTGTTTGGGTTCCTCCAGTGCTGTAAATGGTTACGCCAAGTCTAGATAACTCCTGAACAATGGGTTCAAGTCCATCTTTGTGATAAACAGATATAAGTGCGCTTTGTATGCGTTTGAGATGCTCCATGATACTAAGGGGTGCTCGAAATTAGAGCGCAAAAGTATGGTAAATGAGGCGGTTAAAAAAGTTGAGTGATACAATTGTGCTTTTAAAGCTAATGGTCGGAGAAAAAGGAAAATGACAAGTGGTCATCTTGTTAGGATGAACGAGAAACAACCAATAAATGATATCGGTAACTTGCAGGCATGTTGTATTTCAGATTGCTTCGAGAGAGTTTCGCGTTTGCGTGGTCAGCAATTGTCGTAAACAAGATGCGTACCTTTCTTTCCTTGTTAGGAGTAATGGTGGGCATTTTCGTTATTTCTGCAGTTTTCACCGCGGTAGATTCGATGGAAGCGAGCCTCAAGGACAGCTTCAGCATGATCAGTGACGATGTTCTCTTCATACAAAAATGGCCTTGGGGGCCGGAAGGTGATGGAGAGTATGAGTGGTGGAAGTACTTTCAGCGCAGACAGCCCACGATCAGAGATATGGAGGAATTGAAAGGTAAGCTTTCAGGCGCTGAAGCAATAGCATATACAGTTGGCACCATGGGATCAGTTTCTCGTGGAAACAATTCCATGGATGAAGTTAAAGTTGCCGCTGTAACGGATGCTTATGACAGGTGTTTTTCACTTAATATTGAACAGGGTCGGTATTTCACTTCAGGGGAGTTTAAAACGGGGAAGAACTTTGTCATCATTGGAGCGGATATCGCAGAAATGCTCTTCCCTGAAGGCAATGCAGTCGGGGGCGAGTTGAAGGTAATGGGGTTAAAAATGACCGTAATCGGAATATTCGCACGGGAAGGAAGTTCAATTATTTCAGACGGATTTGACAAGATGGCAATGATCAATGCGAGTTTTGGTCAGCGCTTGTTGAATATGCGTGAATTGGATGCTGCGGTAGTTGTGAAAGCGAGGGAGGGAGTGAGCAATGAAGAATTAAAAAGCGAGGTCATTCAGCAATTTAGAGCGATACGCAAAATTCGTCCAAAACAAGACAATGATTTCAGCATCAATCAGATGGACATGTTGACGAGTTTAATAGACGCTGTTTTCGTCCAGGTGGAGTTGGTAGGCTGGTTTATCGGGATATTCGCCATACTTGTTGGCTGTTTCAGTATTGCCAATATTATGTTTGTGAGTGTTCGGGAGCGCACGAAAATAATTGGAATTCAGAAAGCACTGGGGGCTAAGAATAATTTTATACTCCAACAATTCTTGTTTGAGGCAGTGGCATTATGTGTTTTTGGGGCGACCATGGCCTTTGGTTTAATTGTGGTTATTGCTGGTTTAATTAATGTGATGGACATCGGTATCACGATGAGTATCAACCCTAGTCGATTCATACTTGCTATGTCGATTGCGGTATTTTCAGGGTTGATTGCAGGAATTGCGCCAGCGATGCAGGCATCGAAGATGGATCCGGTGGAGGCGATGAGAGCGAAGTGAGTTTGGAATGCATCCGTTACCCGCAAAGCTGCCAAAGGCATGTTTGTCGGGCGTTTCGGAGCGGTCATTGATTTTTTTACCCTGATAATTTCGCCTTTCTCCCCGTTTTTCGTTTTTGGTTACCTCTTCATCCCGTGTTATCCGGATGTGTGCCAAAAAACAGGCAATACCCTCACAGGCAGCGCGTTTCGCCGCTTGGGTTCATGATCATCCAATATGTAAAAATGGCCGTTTCGCCGAACTGTCTATCGCACCCCGCGTGCTAAAAAC
>JBJOIB010000183.1:0-3174 GCA_046047375.1 Bacteroidota bacterium | reverse complement strand
CATCATCGCTGCCGATCGAAAACCAAGTGCCCATTTCGAACACGATGTCGTGGTGAGAAATGGAAAACCGGAGGTCTTATCTTCATTCAAATGGATAGAAGAAGTTTTAGGAGTTGAATATTAATTTTGAGAAATACTTTTTATGGCAAAACAGTCGTCAATCACACAAGATGGAACCATCATCGAAGCGCTATCCAACGCGATGTTTCGTGTGGAGCTCGAAAATGGCCACGTGATTACGGCACATATCTCTGGAAAGATGCGGATGCACTACATCAAAATTCTTCCTGGGGATATGGTAAAGGTGGAAATGTCACCTTATGATTTGACAAAAGGGCGGATCTCATTTAGATACAAAAAGTAGTCATGAAAGTACGTGCATCCCTCAAGAAGCGTTCGGCTGAGTGCAAGATTGTGCGCCGCAAAGGACGTTTGTACATCATTAACAAGAAAAACCCAAAATTGAAGCAACGTCAGGGTTAATCCTGATTTAGCTTCTTAAAGCACAACAGATATGGCAAGGATTGCTGGTATCGATTTACCAAAAAACAAACGCGGTGAGATTGGTCTCACTTACATCTACGGTATCGGACGTAGCCGCTCGCGCGAAATCTTGAACGAGATTGGTGTCGATGTAAACAAAAAAGTACAGGATTGGGATGACGAAGATCTCGGTAAAATCCGTAACTACATCTCTACCAATTTCAAAGTGGAAGGTGAGCTCCGTTCAGAAACACAGATGAACATCAAGCGTTTGATGGATATTGGATGTTATCGCGGTATTCGCCACCGTAGCGGTCTCCCGCTTCGTGGTCAACATACCAAGAACAACTCACGTACCCGTAAAGGTAAGCGTAAGACTGTAGCGAACAAGAAGAAAGCTACCAAGTAATCATTAGGTCAGTAATGACCAATAATAATAATGGAGCCCGATAAACAGGGCTGATTACCTGAATTAATAAGTTATGGCTAAAAACGTCAAAAAGAAGAAGAAAGTCAGAGTAGACGCCACAGGCGAAGCTCATATCCAGGCTTCCTTCAACAACATCATCATTTCCTTGACGAATGCTCAGGGTCAGGTGATTTCATGGTCTTCTGCCGGAAAGATGGGTTTCCGCGGATCTAAGAAGAACACTCCGTACGCCGCTCAAGTAGCTGCTGAGGATTGCGGAAAAGAAGCGTTTGACCTCGGTCTGCGCAAAGTACGCGTGTTCGTGAAAGGTCCCGGTGCCGGTCGTGAATCCGCTATCAGATCACTTCACAACCTCGGAATCGAGGTAACTGAAATCATGGATGTCACTCCGCTTCCGCACAACGGTTGCCGACCTCCAAAACGTAGAAGAGTTTAATCACCTGTAGAAAAGAAATCATTTAGGACATGGCTAGATATCGCGGACCTAAATCCAAAGTTGCTCGTCGCTTTCGTGAAGCAATATTCGGACCTGACAAAGCATTAGAACGCCGTAATTACCCTCCTGGGCAACACGGACCAAACAAACGCCGCTCAAAGCAATCTGAATACTCTGTTCAGCTCGCTGAAAAGCAAAAGGCAAAATACATTTACGGAATCCTAGAGCGCCAGTTTGAAAACCTATTCAAAAAGGCGTCCTCTAAACAAGGTATTACCGGTGAGAACCTCCTACAATTGTGCGAGTCTCGTCTTGACAATACCGTATTCCGTCTCGGAATCGCTCCTACACGTCGCGCTGCCCGTCAGCTCGTTACTCACCGCCATATCATGGTGAACGGAAGTGTAGTGAACATCCCATCTTACCAACTGCGCCCGGGTGATACCGTTAGCGTACGTGAGAAGTCAAAGTCGCTCGAAGCAATCACTACCTCACTCGCGTCTGGTAGCAGCAAACGCTATGATTGGCTCGATTGGAATCAGTCTACCATGACAGGATCTTTTATCAATGTTCCTGCTCGTGACCAAATCCCTGAACCAATCAAGGAGCAACTCATCGTCGAATTGTACTCTAAATAATAACACCCACACAATGGCCATTCTCGATTTTCAGAAACCAGACAAAGTCATCCTCCTCGAATCTGATGATTTCAAGGGGCAGTTTGAATTCAGGCCGTTGGAGCCGGGTTTCGGCATTACCATCGGTAACGCACTCCGTCGTATCCTCCTCTCTTCACTCGAAGGTTATGCGGTTTCATCGTTCAAAATGGACGGTGTAGACCACGAATTCTCAACCATGAAGGGTGTGGTGGAAGACATGACTGAGTTTATCCTCAACCTGAAACAAGTTCGCTTCAAACAACAGATCAATGGCTCTGATTCTGAACGCGTACTTATCAATATCAGCGGTCAAACACAATTGACTGCCGGAGACATCGGTAAGTTTACCTCTGCCTTCCAAGTGCTGAACCCTGACCTCGTTCTCCTGAACATGGACCCTTCGGTGAAAATCAACCTCGAAGTGAATGTTACGAAAGGACGTGGTTACATTTCAGCTGAAGAAAACAAGGAAAACGGCTCTCCGGTTGGTACAATCGCTATTGACAGTATCTACACGCCAATCCGTAACGTGAAGTACACGATCGAGAACTTCCGTGTGGAACAAAAAACAGACTACGAGAAGCTTATCATCGAGTTGGAATGCGATGGATCTATCGCTCCAAAAGATGCCCTTCAAGAAGCTGCTAAAATCCTCATCCACCACTTTATGCTGTTCAGCGATGAACGCATTACGTTGGAAAGCGAAGAAAAAGCAGAAACCGAAGAGTTCGATGAAACTTCATTGCACATGCGCCAACTCCTCAAAACCAAATTGGTGGATATGGACCTCTCTGTGCGTGCTCTGAACTGCTTGAAAGCTGCTGATATCGAAACACTTGGCGACCTTGTATCTTACAACAAGAACGACTTGTTGAAGTTCCGCAACTTTGGTAAGAAGTCACTCACTGAATTGGAAGACCTCGTTGATAACAAAGGCCTCCACTTCGGAATGAACGTGGCAAAGTATAAACTTGATAAAGAATAATCGAATAAGCTGCGAGCTTATTGAACACCTATAATCATGAGGCACGGTAAGAAATTTAACCACCTTGGTAGAAAAAGCGCTCACCGTCAGGCTATGTTGTCAAATATGGCATGTTCCCTGATCGAGCACAAACGCATCACAACCACGCTTGCAAAAGCTAAGGAATTGCGCATGTATGTTG
>JBJOIB010000182.1:0-4261 GCA_046047375.1 Bacteroidota bacterium | reverse complement strand
GCATTTATTGTTTGAGCACATTGGCTTTTTTGTTGCCGACGATGAAAAGATACATGCCAGAGGCAAGTGATGACACATCGATGGTTGAAAGGCCATTGGCTTGGGAGGTTAGTACGAGTTGGCCGAATTCGTTGAACACGCGTACTGTTTGGATTCCTTCTGTTTCAAATTGCACTACCGAGGTGGTTGGGTTTGGGAAAATGGCAAGTTCTTCAAGTGCCGTCAAATTGTCTACACCACCCGTAATATCGATGATTTCAGAAGTTGCAGAGCAACCAAACTCATTGGTAACGATGGCGTATAACGTACATGAGCCGCCATCTATGGCAAACTCTATGCATTGGTTCGAACTTAAAAAACTTTCACAAAGGAACCATTCCATGCTTTCATACGCTTGATCGAGGCAGAAATCAAGGTTAATTTCGTCACCTGAAATTATAGGTTGCGGTGTAGGATTCACCGTAATTGTTGGACCTATGCCTGAGCTAATTTGCACGTTGGGACACAGTATAGGGCTAATTTCTACGGTATAGGTACCGGATTCTGTGACCTCGAGTAAGGCCGATGGTTCATTGAGCGGGTTGCCATCTTGAAACCACTGATAGGTTCCAAGGGGGCCGATGGCTTCGAGCAGCACCGTTTCACCATCGCAGATTACATCATCGGAAGAGGCGATGACCGCGGGGGCAAAAACCCACATATCAATGAAAATGGTGTTCGACGCTTCTGTGCATCCATCGAGCGTTGCTTCGCACCAATAGCTGTATCCGGCGGCCGTTTCAGGAAGTATAGTGATTGACGATCCGACCTCGTTTTCGAGCATTTCTGTTTCTCCTGAAAAGCTGTCAGTGCGGTACCACTGGTAAGCATCGTAACCGCTTTCGACGTTGAGAATTTCGGATGTGCCCGGGCAAAGGATAAGATCAGCGCCTTGCGCGATGGACACACTGAAGTTGCATGTGTTATTAGCATCAAGAAGATCAATGGCATCGATCAGCAGCACAGTTCCTGCCTGGGGAATGTTCCCACCCGGGATTTCTGAATTATCATTGCTGCTTACAAAAGCAATGGTGATATAATTGACATCGATGATGCTTGTGATACTCGACAAGTCGTGATTGACCACTTGGTACTCTGGTGATGCTGTGATTTCGTGTGTCCAGAAAAACACCTCTTCGGGATCGGGATTTGCGCTTTGGCTCATACCAACCACCACTAGTCCGGAATCTACATTTTGAGGAAGATATTTGTAGGCATAAGAAATTCCATAAAAGGAGTCATCGACCGGAATGCTTGGTAAAATACCGAGCTCGGTCAACGTGCCTTGGGCTGCGAACGAGCCATAAGCAAATCCATCGCCCCCGTCGATGGTGTTAAGTTGCAGGGCGTAGTTCCCTGAATAGGCATCTGAAGATTGTTGGTAAAGCGGTACAAAAGGATTGAAGAACACCTCCCAACCGATGGGGTTCACTTGACTTGCAACAGGAAACCAGTTTTCGAAATCGCCTCCCGGAATAGCCTCAGAGGTACCTACGAACGAGAGGTTGTCTACCTCAAGAAAATCGCCTTCAAACAGCAGGGCGGGATCTTCGAGTAGGTTATTGGAAGTGATTGCGATGATGCATTCATCGATTTCCACACCTGCACCGAGGTTGATAGGCCACGTGGTCGACTCCCATTCGGGCTGATCTCCTGAAAGTTGGAAGAAATACATCCCTGTACCTGCGTTGCCAAGTCCGACCGGATTTCCCTGGTATTTGAACTGGATAAAGATAAAGGCCGGCGAGTCGTTGTTGACCTGGTAACGCACATCTGCTGACAGTGCGGTGAGCGTATTTCCGCTGAAAACAAAGCCTTCGGAGAAGATCATGCTATCATCTGTAGGTGAGTTGCCCCAGATTCCGTAGCCTCCGTATGATACGCCATCAACCTCAATGGACTCTACCCGAAGGGCAGATCCTCCCCCATTTCCTTGCACTTGCGTGAGAGTAGGAACTGACACAGAGAAAAAGCTTTCAGCATTAGAGCTGGTGAATACAGTGTTTTCATCCACCGGATGGTAGTATGAAGGGTTCACTGACCACAATTCAAAACCGCCGTTCACTACCTGAGCTGATAACAACTGGGGAAGTACAGCCACGAAAAATAAGAGGATGCGTTGCATAGTTCATTGTTTCTACGCAAGGTACATAAGCTATATGAAAGGATCTTTCAAAAAAATAGGTGATCCTTAAAAGGCTATTATCCGCGGAAATTGCGTCCTGGGAAATACGCTAGTTTACCCAATTGTTCTTCAATTCGGAGCAACTGGTTGTACTTAGCGATTCTATCTGAGCGCGAGGCCGATCCCGTTTTTATTTGTCCTGTATTCAATGCCACGGCCAGATCGGCGATGGTATTGTCTTCTGTTTCACCTGAGCGGTGGCTCATGACAGAAGTATACTTATTGCGATGGGCCATGTTCACAGCATCGATGGTTTCAGAAAGAGAGCCAATCTGATTCACTTTTACGAGAATAGAGTTGGCGATACCTTCACTGATTCCGCGGCTAAGACGATTGACATTGGTAACAAAGAGGTCATCACCCACCAATTGAATTTTATTGGCCAATTTATCGGTCATCAGTTTCCAGCCCGTCCAGTCATCTTCTGCCAGACCATCTTCGATGCTGATGATAGGGTATTTGTTGCACCATTCAGCCCATTTATCGACCAATTGAGCAGACGACATCGATTCGCCTGTAGATTCGAAGTGATAGAGGCCTGTTTCAGCGTTATAGAATTCCGAAGAGGCGGCATCGAGGGCGATGAGGATATCATCACCGGCTTTGTATCCAGCGCGATCGATGGCTTGCATCACCACTTCGAGAGCTTCATCGTTTGATTGCAGGTTGGGAGCGAAGCCACCTTCATCACCCACGTTCGTGGAGTGACCGGCCTTTTTCAACACCGCTTTGAGGTGGTGAAACACTTCTGTTCCCATGCGGAGGGCTTCGGAAAAGGATTCAGCGCCAACGGGCATGATCATGAATTCCTGCACATCGATTTTATTATCAGCATGCGAACCCCCGTTGAGGATATTCATCATGGGAACCGGCAGGGTATTGGCAGAAACACCTCCAACATAGCGGTAGAGGGGTTGACCGATGGTTTCTGCTGCGGCTTTGGCCACTGCGAGGGAGACACCAAGGATGGCATTGGCTCCGAGGATCGACTTGTTGTCTGTTCCATCGATACCGCACATTGCTTTATCGATGAGATTTTGGTCAAAAATATACGCTCCGGAGAGTTCTTCGTTGAGGGTTGTGTTTACGTTTTCAACCGCTTTAAGCACACCCTTTCCGAGGTAATTTCCGAGATCATTATCGCGGAGTTCAACAGCTTCGTGCACACCTGTGGATGCTCCAGAAGGGACAGCGGCTCTACCAAGCACACCCTGATCTGTAACAACATCTACTTCGATGGTAGGATTTCCGCGAGAATCGAGGATTTGGCGGGCTTGAACACGTGCTATATAACTCATGGTTGTTATTCTTATTTTTTGTGTGAAGACATATTTGAAACAAACTGATCGAACAGATAACGGGAGTCGTGAGGGCCTGCTGATGCTTCAGGGTGGTATTGAACGCTGAACACCGGTTTTGATTTCAGTTGGAGGCCGGCGAGCGTGTTATCGTTCAAGTGGATGTGGGTTACTTCCACTTCTTGGTTGTTTTCTGCATCTGATTTGCTGACAACGAAGCCGTGGTTTTGTGAGGTAATTTCACATTTACCGGTAATCAGATTTTTGATAGGGTGGTTGACTCCACGATGGCCGTTGAACATTTTCTCCGTTCTCAGTCCTTGGCTTAGACCAATGATTTGATGTCCGAGGCATATTCCGAATACTGGCAAGCCGCTTTCGATGAGCGTTTTAACTTCAGCGATTACACCGGGCATGGCAGCGGGGTCTCCGGGTCCGTTGGACAGCATAATTCCGTCCGGGTTCATTGCCAGAAGATCAGGAGCTTTTGTATCCATAGGGAAGACCGTGACTTGGCAACCTCTTTCGGTGAGGCAACGAATGATGTTGGTTTTTACACCGAGGTCAAGCAAGGCTACCTTTAGGGGTGCATCATTGTCACCGGCGGTAAAGATTTCTTTTGTTGAAACGAAAGAAGAGAGTTCGAGGCCTTCCATTGAAGGCACTTCTTTCACTCTTTTCTTAAGGGTTTCCACATCGGTACCGTCGCTGCTAATAACGGCGTTCATAGCGCCTTTTT
>JBJOIB010000181.1:0-4490 GCA_046047375.1 Bacteroidota bacterium | reverse complement strand
TGATAACGAACAACCAGATATTGGCCTCCTTGTAGGTAATATCGAACAAATTGGCAATCCAGTAAAGCATATCTACGCAGATATCGAACAGTTCGTGCATGTTTTGATCGTTTTAGATTTTGAACTCCGCTACAACTTGGAGAATGATATCCTTCAGTTTTGTGCGATCAGTGGTATCATACCACTCCCGTGATCTTCCAACACGTTTAATACCTTCTTGCTTAATGCGGTCATGAATGGCCTTTTCAACACCCGCTAATTTGCTTTGCGGCACTTGTGTGATATCAAAAAACTCAACGTCACCGAAATTAGGGATATATCTCCCATGCAGAGCCCCCGTAAAATCGTTGGTCTTGCCCACTTTGGTATGGTTACAGTTCACTTTGGTCTTGTAACCCTTCGGTTTCCAAATACTTTGCGGCTCTTTGCTTTTCGGGTAAACCACATAAATTCCACTTCGACCTTTGTTTTTTTTCATTGTTCTGATACGATAATTGATTCAATATAATTTTAACCACTCTAAACCCAACCCGGAAAATCCACAGAAAGAAAACTGACACACTATTTTGATGCGCTGTTCAATTCCAATTCGGTAGGCATCTGTTGTAAGCTTCAGAAAAAGCCGCGAATCGGGTTCCCAGCCGCACTGTGGGCAACACACCAAAACTCCGTTGGTGGGCAATGATGCTTCAGGTGTTTCAGAATACATGCTCATCTTCCTGTGCGCTGGGCAATGAATAATCAGGTGTGGTAATTCCTGCCAAAGCATAGGCCTGAGATAAAGTTACCCTATCCATGCCTTCGGGAAAATCAACACCAAATCGTTCTGTAAAAAGTTGGCGCTGCATCTCATCCAGCACACCAAGATGTATTGATATGGGTTTACCAAGGCCAGGTTTTAAGAAAGCAGCCTCAAGATCATTTGCAGTTTCAGTCTTCTCGCAAATGAATAGAACCCGCATGAACTTACTCCATAGAGTTAGCAAGCCACCTGGCACTCCATACTCTCCAGACCTGAAAAAATCATCTCCTTCTTCGATGATCAATACTTTATCTCTATTTCGCAAAAGAAAATCGGTGAATTCTCGACCATCGAACATGGTCCTATCAGTTCCACGTACAATTATTGCTTCACGCTCAGCACCCCTCACAATGAAGTGCGCACAACTACTTTTACCAGTACCCGCTTTTCCTTGAATAACTGTACAGCGAAAATCGTTGCTCCGCATAGCGTGGATTATACTTCCGATAAGCATGGTATTCACAATCCCGAAATTCAATTCGGCATCGGCCAAGGGAAGTGGCACGCGCATTACATAAAGAAGCCTATCTCCCTGAGCATTGAAGTATGTACCAAAGAATCTACCGTCAGTACCATCAGGCCTGCTGCCCGATTCGTTTATCAAGTCGCGCAAGGATTGCATTGTTGCACTCTTTTTTTCCTTTTGCGGGCAGCCCAACTTAACAGTAGTACTCCCATTGGCTGCTTCCGTTTGCTCTACAACCACGTCACCCTTTACTACCATAAGTTCGGAAATAGCACGAGTTTTTTGGTTTTGAGTATCGATGTAAGAATGAAGCATTTCAAATTCTATACCCATGGCATCAAGTTTTGCTTTAATATCAATACCCCAACGTATTCGATAACGCTCAATATGAACGGCCTTTTCGGAGAGGAGTGATACAATTGCCTCGAATCGGTCAAAGACTTCTGACCTAAAAGCTTCTAAAATGATCTTATGTATGTTTTTCGTTTGCATGCTGCAATCTCGACAATAACTTTGCGGTTTTCACGCAAACTGAAATTGAAATCGAATGCACTATCACAAAGACCAGCTGAATCCGCTTACAAATGACAAAAGCGGCCTTAAACTGCGAATTCTCGAACTCCTTTGGAACAATCCTCACGGCCTTACCCCCGCAGCGATCCACAAAAGATTGCGTACTGAGAAAGCGGAGCGCACAGTAAGAGATTATCTTGATGAATTGAAGCAGCATGACCTTGTCAATGTGGCCAAGGGCTCCTATCCGCATGTATATGTAGCCACAAAAAAGGCCGATCAGTTAGAACTGCTGCGCATCAGTCCTAAAGATGCCCCCATACTGGTTGCGTGGTCTCGTATTCTCGAAAAATACAATTACGCCAACTTTTTTGGAGAACTGCGCGAACTGATAA
This sequence comes from Bacteroidota bacterium, assembly GCA_046047375.1. Lineage (GTDB taxonomy): Bacteria > Bacteroidota > Bacteroidia > Flavobacteriales_D > Sanyastnellaceae > RI-182. Next base: position 2,314 of record JBJOIB010000181.1, on the reverse strand, counting down.
AACAACAGGATACGGAGCAAAAAAATGAAACGCATCCGATACTAGACTTGGAAGCTGCACTTATAGTCGATTCTGACAGAGTGATGCTTTTCAATCAGCTTTACACCGCAATCGATGAATGTCAAACCATAAGCTTCCTTTACACTAACCACCGAGGAGAAACAAGCGAGCGATTTCACCAGCGCCCACTACTACTAAAAGAATACAGACATCGTTGGTATCTTGTGGCAGCCGGAACCGATGAGAATGAACATAGGATGTACAGCTTCGAGCGTATTGCCGGTATTGTTGATACCGAGCAGGGTGAAAAGGATTTTGACAGGGCCGATACACCCGACATCAGCAACCTTTGGAAACATTCCGTGGGTATTTTCACCTCTTGGGATGATGAACACGGAAATAACCGTACGGATGCCATTGATGTAAGCTTTGAATTGAAAAATGGAGCCAGGACCCACCAACATCTGGCTCCCATCGACAACATCAATTACCTGAAAAACCTACCCTTGCACTCAACACAACAAGTATCTGAAATGACAGAGGACGGCTATGTAACGGTATCGCTTACCGTAATGCCAACAACGGATCTGGTAAGAGAGATACGGAGGTTTGGAATACAGAATATTCGTAATATCAATCCGATGTTCCTGAGCAGGCTTGTACTGGAGGATTTTGAACAACTATGAACGTTTTAGCACAAACATGATAGACAAAAGCCAAGTAAGCTGGATGAATAAAAATGGATTCAAACGTAGATTAAATTGGATTTTCAAATCGCGTATGAGAATGCCGACAATGGTTTTTATTCCGGAAAAAACGGAACTATTCGAAATAATTCATTCGTCCACTCCAGAGAGCTATGCAATCATCAAGCTGTCGCATTCCAAAGGACATGAAGAATACATAGATATTTATGAGTTTGATCGTGATAATGGTTGCGAAATATGGGTTGAAACTTTAAAGGGATACGTTCCAGAAAGCGGAGGGCTATCAGAACTGAGCCAATGGCTTGAACGCACAGATCTGTCCAATACCTTTCTGGTTTTAGAAAATTTCGGATGGTTTCCTAAAAAGCATCAGAGGATCCTCTATAGTATCATGGATCCGGACGACCCAAGTAGAATCTTCCCAACTTCGACTAAATGTATTTTCATGAATACGTACTCAGTCAATGGCGACAAGATACTGGTAGAGCGCGGGTTTGCACATCGTAAGCTTATGGCGTTCTGTTATTACGATGAACATTATCAGTCCCCTCGCGACTGATAATTGACATTGACATCTTTGCAGTTCGCTGGTGATTTAGAATTGGGCTTGCTGGCACCACGATTTTGATTTTCTTTGAACAGAAATAGAGGAAATATGGATATCCGAACAAAAGATGCATCAGGCGAGTGGACGACATCACACGCACTACCGAACCCGGAAAGTGGAATCTATCTGATTCACTTTCATCCGCTTGGGTCAGACATATACGAAAAACGGAGGTTAAACACGCCCAACGAGCATGTTATCGTAGATGGTGAATGTGTAGTGAAAACTGGAAAATTCACCGCTGGTCTGATTGGTAGACTCACAAGTATAAGCGTAGGCTACACATATCATTGGAAGTATCGCGGGGAATTATACCCGACCGCGTCACCGAGAACTTACAGCCCATGTTTTGAAGAAGTGGCAACGGTTTACCTGCTGGCAGATTTATCTGCGTACAGCAACGATATAGTGGCATTGGTAGAGATGTACATTCGAACATTCATAGACGCCACCTATTCGGAAGAGTTGCAGCGTCAAGAACCAGGAGGTCGTACTGAATATAGAAACTGCGATAACCTTGAAACTGGAATTGACAACCTTGTAAACGAGTGTGAACAAGCTTTGAATGATTTTCTAAACTGTCCGGAAGTTCAACGTCTGGCTGGCTGATCTTAGGAAAGTCAAGAGAACTTTCATTAACACTTTTACTTTACTGTACGTAAAAGAAGGGTAAGTTCGTTCTACCAAGATGAGGTCAATTACTTCACAGGGAGAATGAAGACCGTAGATGTACTCGTAAAAATTAGATCATGGTGTAACCCATGATCTAATAAGTTCTACTGAAATGGAATCACCTACAGATTGATTTACGATCTCACCATTGACTATCAGAAGAACCTGAGGGTAGGCATACTCAAAGCCAAATGTGTTTAACACCGAAGTAGAAACCTGGGGGTACTGGAGTATATCGAAGCTCCAAGGGGATATGGTTGTCAAATCCCAACCTTTAACAAGCAGATTTTTAACCTTTTCGCTGCTACCACATCCCTTACTATGTATA
>JBJOIB010000180.1:0-4934 GCA_046047375.1 Bacteroidota bacterium | reverse complement strand
AATTCTTTTTTACACCATCATCATTGTCTTAAAAGGCAGCGGTAAGTAGTCTTTGTGCCCTCAATCGGGCGATGGATTTGCTCACCTCCGCATCATTCACCACATTTGTACAATGCAGGTGAAACATTTGGTTTTAACGGTTTTGGGGTTTGCACTGGTCACGGGTCTGATGGCGCAGGTTGAGGTACAGGCCATGACCTTCAACATTCGGTATGATAACCCGGAAGATCCTCTTCTGTGGAAGAACCGAAGGGATGAAGTGGCAACCGCCATGATTTTTCACGATATCGTTGGAGTGCAAGAAGCACTGTATCACCAGGTTCTCGATTTGCACCAGCGCTTGCCGGATCACGATTGGTTTGGGGTAGGACGCGAAGATGGCATGCTGCGGGGTGAATTCTGCCCGGTTTTCTACAATCGGCATACATTTACATTCGTTCATGGAGAAACCATTTGGTTGTCTCCGAATAGTCGCTCAGCAGGAAGCATAGGATGGGACGCTGTGCTGCCTAGAATAGCTACAATACTTATTTTACAACACAATGCGACAGGTAAAACTGTTCGAGTGATCAATACCCATTTTTCTCATGTAGGGGAGGAAGCAAGGGAAAATTCGGCCCGGTTGATTCGGGGATATGCCGTAAATGCTCCTGAAGACTTTACCTTGATTATGGGTGATATGAATGCTACTCCAGAAGAACCTGCGAGTGAGATTTTAGCTGAGTCTCCTTTTGAAGATAGCTATTACAGCTCAGAACAACGCTGTAGACCACAGTTCAATACATGGTGCACCTTTTACACGAATGAGCCCATGAATAAGCGTATCGATCATATTTACGTGAATTTCCCCGTGGTGTGGACATGTATCGAGGAGGTCATCAAATGGGGGTATTTCATCTCTGACCATCATCCGGTGTATATTGTTTTTCGCGTATGACAGCACGAATTCGAATCATTGGTTTGTGGGCCGGTCCGCTTGTGTACCTGGTACTATCCCTTGTTGAAGGGTCAGAGTTACCTACAGATGCTTCGAAAGCCCTGTCTGTTGCCGCATGGATGCTCATTTGGTGGCTTACAGAAGCAGTACCAATGGCTGCGGCTGCGTTGCTTCCCTTGGTGTTGTTTCCTTTCAATGGGCTCATGACCATGGAAGAGGCAGCAGCCCCTTACGGCAGCAAGTTCGTGTTCCTCTTTTTGGGAGGATTTTTAGTGGCACTTGCGCTTGAAAAGTGGCAATTGCATAAGCGCATCGCCTTGAACATAGTGTTGGCAACGGGTAGCAGTTTGAACCGTGTTTTACTGGGTTTTATGCTCGCTACAGCTTTTATCAGTATGTGGATTTCGAACACCGCCACCACCTTGATGATGCTCCCTATTGCAACAAGTGTTATAGTGCTTTTCAAGCATAGCATTGGCAATGAAGATCACCAAAAGCGTTTTGCTGTTTTAATGATGCTTGGCATTGCTTATGCGGCCAATATTGGCGGAATGGCAACCTTAGTAGGAACTCCGCCCAATGCCGCGATGGCGGGTATTTTGGCTGATAATTTCGGCATTCACGTTTCTTTTGCTGGCTGGATGGCCATTGCTTTTCCGTTTTCACTTGTTTTATTGTTTGTTGTTTTTGGTGTGATGCGGATGATGCACCGTCTACCGAGTGAACAACTTGCCGGTGGAAAACAGTTGATACTTGATGAGCGCGCGCAACTTGGGCAAATGAGTGAAGGAGAACGAAGGGTGATGTGGGTTTTTTTAGCCACCGCCGGTTTGTGGATGTTTAAGGATTTACTGATCAACGTTCCGGGATTGCAGTTTCTGAATGACACGTCGATTGCCATAGCCGGTGGCATCGCTCTTTTCGTTATACCATCTGCCAAAGGGGGAGAGCGCCTCTTGTTGTGGGATGATACCAAGCATCTACCTTGGGGAATTCTGCTTCTTTTTGGGGGAGGACTCGTACTTGCAGATGCTTTTAAGAAGAGCGGGTTGCTGTCTAGCGTTGTTGCTGTTTTAGGAGATTGGGGCATGCCATTGTTGGTGTTGATGACCGTGCTTGTTGTACTCGCGCTTTTCATAACTGAAGTGATGAGCAACTTAGCCTTGGTGGTTTTGATGCTGCCTGTGGTGGCTCAATTGGCCGCAGAAATGGGGCTTGATCCGCTTCTGTTTGCTATACCAGTTACTCTGGCATCATCATGCGCTTTTATGCTGCCCATGGCCACTCCACCCAATGCTATTGTGTTTGCTGGCGGGTATGTAACCATTCCTCAAATGGCGCGAACCGGCTTGATCTTAAACCTGCTCTCGGCACTGATTTTAACGGTATTGTGCTATTTGTTCCTCTAGCTTTCATCATCCGAGCCGCTGGCGAGACAAGAATTTTTTAATGATTTCTTCTACAAACGTTTAGCAATGATTTCCTTTGCATTCTCATGGGAGCAAAAGTTAAAAGATTATTCAAGCGCGGCGAGCAGTTGGAAGTAACCATCACCGACGTTGCTTTTGGCGGTAAAGGAATCGGTAAAATAGCTACAGATATAGGCGATTTTACTGTGTTTGTAATGAACGCTTTGCCGGGACAGCGTGTGTTGGCACGTGTTGACATGTGTAAATCTCGCTACGCCGAATGCAAGCTGGATGAGGTGTTGGAATGGTCGCCAGACGAAGTTTCGAACGAGTACCAAGCCATTCCGGGTGCTCCTTTCGCACGGCTTCCAATTGAACGGCAGCTTCAGTTGAAAGAGAAGACAGCGTTAGATGTGTATCGGAAAATCGGTCTGGTTGCTAATCTGAATGAGATATACACTGGAATTCAAGCATCGCCGGCTACGTGGCACTACCGCAATAAAATGGAGTATTCGTTCTCAGCGATTGGATTTGACCCGCAAGAGCAAGCCGAATTTGATGGTTTTGCGCTAGGGTTCAAGCATCGTGGAACCTGGTGGATTGTGGAGAATTTGAACAACGACAGCGGTATTTTCGACCCCGATGTGGAAACGAAGCTGCATGAATTGCGGACGTGGTTTGAGAAAACAGGTCTTCCGGCATGGCATCCACCGCGAAGAGAGGGCTTTTTCCGTTTTTTCGTTGTGCGGAGAAGTCTAGCTTCAGGAAAGTTGCTTCTGAATTTGGTTACCACTTCAGATGAGTTAGAGAAATTCAACGTCAAAGAATTTATAAATGCGTGTTTGAAATTGTGGGGAGATCGCATTCACGGTATCCTTCATACCATCAATGATGACAGGGGCGAGCGGGTAGAGGCACGCGAAGGGAACAGTACGGTGGTTTACGGGGAGCCGAAAATAATAGAACACATTAACGGACTTGATTTTTCCATCAGCATGTCGAGCTTTTTCCAGACCAATCCGCGAAGCGCTGAGGCCCTATACGACCTCACGGTATCATGGGCAGGTGAGAACGATGGAGAAGGTGTTTTGATGGATTTGTTTTGCGGAACCGGAACCATAGGGCAATTGCTGGCACGAGGGACTGGTAAGCAAGTTATTGGGGTTGACATTGTAGAAAGTGCTATTGAAGATGCCCGTGAGAATGCTGCCATGAATGGTGTAGATAATATTCTGTTTCACGCGGCTGATGTGGGGAAATTCCTGTATGAATACCCTGAATATACTGGCAAGATATCGACGATAGTGTTGGATCCTCCACGGGGAGGTATTGCACCTAAGACCTTGAAGAAAGTTATCGCGTTAGAAGCGCCGCGCATTGTGTATGTATCATGCAATCCAGCCACCCAGGCGCGTGATAACCTTACTTTGACCGAGTCTGGTTATGTGATGACCCGCTTGAAATTGGTTGATCAGTTTCCACACACCTCACATGTGGAGGCGGTAGCATTGTTTGAAAAGCTATGAAATTAGATGCGTTGTATTGGCAACAGCGTTGGCAGGAAGGTGCCACGGGGTGGGATATTGGTGCGGCGTCGCCCTTTTTAATGCATGTGGCGAGCCAGTTTCCGTTGAATACACGAATATTAATTCCAGGCTGCGGAAGCGGGTATGAAGCAGAAGCATTGTGGCGACTTGGGTACAGTGGGGTAGAGGTTGTAGACATTGCCACCGAGCCTTTGCGCAAATTGGCAGAGCGCGTACCTGATTTTCCTTTAGCCCAAATGCACCATGGTGATTTATTTGCATTGGAGGGTAGCTTTGAAGTTATTCTGGAGCAAACCTTTTTCTGTGCGTTGGATCCACAATGGCGCAGGCGATATGCTGAAAAAATGGCATCATTGCTTGTGCCCAAAGGCACGTTAGCAGGTCTGTTGTTCGATTTTCCGCTCACCCAGGAAGGGCCGCCATTTGGAGGGAGCAGGGAAGAATACCAAGAGCTTTTTTCAGAATACTTTACCTTGTTGGAAATGCAGCACACAGAGCTGTCTATTCCGCCAAGATGTGGACGGGAACTGGGTTTCCGCTTGGAGAAAAAATCGTAATTTTGTCGCCATATGCCAACGAAAGAACGCACACAAATCCTGGATCACTGGGAAATAGAACAGAAAATCCGCCGTATGGCGCATGAGATTTTTGAAGATCATTACAAGGAAAAAAACTTGGTAGTGGTTGGTGTGAAGTCTCAAGGGGTAATTCTAGCTCAGAAATTGGTAGATGAATTGCGTTCGATCTCTTCCCTGGAATTGGATGTTTTGGTGTTAGACCTTCACAAAGACAAACCGTTGGATCATGAAATGCACCTTTCGGGAGAGCTAGAATCGCTGCGAGGCAAGGTTGTATTGTTGGTAGATGATGTATTGAATAGCGGGCGAACCCTTATCTATGGAGTTCGTTATTTGCTGGGAGCTGCACCGCGTTGTATCAAGACCGTGGTTTTAGCTGATCGGTTTCACCGCACTTTTCCTGTGAGAGCTGACTATGTAGGTATGACATTGTCTACGAATATCAAGGAGCATGTGGAGGTTG
>JBJOIB010000179.1:0-3785 GCA_046047375.1 Bacteroidota bacterium | reverse complement strand
TTGGGTGCTATGGGTGCACATGCCCTTGAGAAAGTCCTTACCCATGAGCAGTTGGAATCGTTTGAAACGGCCGTCAGATATCAGTTCTATGGTGCGCTTTCATTGTTGGTTCTCTCTGCTTTAAGTGATGTGTTGCTGTTGAAGAAATGGATCTTCATTTCGTTGGGTGCGGGAACAGTGCTATTCTCAGGATCAATTTACGCGCTGGTTTCAATGCCAAGTGATGCTGCTTTGCGATCAGTGCTTGGTCCCATCACCCCCGTTGGGGGTACGCTAATGATAGCGGCTTGGATAGGTGTGCTAATCGCAACATTCAAGCGATAAGCGGCGAAATCGCTTTTTATTCGAAAGGTGCATGTCTGTAGATAAGTGTTTTGTGTACACTTTTAGATGTGTGGCAGAAATGTGTTGAAATCCCCGACTTTTGTGGAAAAGCATGATAATTATTAGCTGCTCGCACTTGGTAATCTCAGAGTGAAAATGGGTAATTTTGTCGGCGAAACACAATCAACAGAATTGTATATGAATCATTACGGAAGAAAAGCAACTGAGGCCGGACTGGAGTCGATAGGGCTTGGGGGCGTGGCTAACGTGAACTGGAACTACACACCGGCGGAGTTAGTGGAAGAAACCATTATTCAAGGGCAAGGAATGCTTACCGATACAGGTGCATTGGCCGTTGACACCGGTGAATTTACCGGACGTTCTCCTAAAGACCGCTACGTGGTTTTTGATGCCGAGACGGAGCAATCAGTATGGTGGGGTGATGTAAACATCAAGTTCACAACCGAGCAGTTTGACGCCCTGTACAACCGCATGGCGGCTTACCTTACCAACCGTGATGTATACGTTCGAGATGCCTATGCTTGCGCCGATGATGCTTACCGCATGAATATTCGTGTGGTTACAGAATTCCCGTGGTCGAATATGTTCGCGTACAACATGTTCTTGCGTCCGACAGAAGATGAGTTGGAAAACTTTGCCCCTGATTGGCACATTGTCTGCGCGCCTGATTTTAAGGCTGTTCCAGCGATTGATGGCACCCGTCAGCACAACTTTGCGATTTTGAATTTCACCCGCAAAATGATCATCATTGGCGGAACGGGATACACCGGTGAAATCAAAAAAGGAATCTTCTCGGTATTGAACTACGTATTGCCTCACCACCACCAGGTTTTGTCGATGCACTGCTCTGCAAACGTAGGTGAGAAGGGCGATACAGCGGTTTTCTTTGGGTTGAGCGGTACGGGTAAAACAACCCTATCATCTGATCCTAACCGTCGCCTCATCGGTGATGATGAGCACGGATGGTCTGCCAACGGCGTATTCAATTTTGAAGGTGGCTGCTATGCCAAAACCATTGATTTGACGCGCGAAAAAGAGCCGCAGATTTACGACGCGATCAAGTTCGGCGCTATTCTCGAGAACATTGGTTTTATGGATGACGGCTGCACGCCGGATTACACCGATAAGTCGAAAACAGAAAACACCCGTGTATCTTATCCGATCCACCACATTGATAACATCATGACGCCATCGCGCGGAGGAGTGCCTCAAAACATCTTCTTCCTTACGTGCGACGCGTTTGGTGTATTGCCTCCAATCTCAAAGCTGACCAAAGGCCAGGCCATGTACCAATTTATTTCAGGATACACTGCGAAAGTGGCTGGAACTGAAGCAGGGGTTACTGAGCCTCAAACCACATTCTCGGCTTGCTTCGGAGCGCCTTTCTTGCCATTGCACCCAACGCGCTATGCGGAAATGCTCGGAAAGAAAATTGATGAAACCAACGTGCGCGTGTGGCTCATCAACACTGGTTGGAGTGGTGGTGCTTATGGTACTGGAAAACGCATTAGCTTGAAATACACCCGCGCCATGATCACAGCGGCCCTCAACGGGGAACTCGATCAGGTAGCCTATGACACCCACCCGGTATTCGGCTTGCAAATGCCGGTGAGCTGTCCGGATGTCCCTTCTGAAATCCTCTCTCCACGTAATACCTGGGCAGATAAAGAAGGATACGACGCTAAGGCAAACGAACTGGCCGGGAAGTTTGTGAAGAACTTTGAGAAATACAGCGACTTTGCGAATGCAGAGATTTTAGCTGCTGCTCCTAAAGTATCGACGCACGCATAACCATTTAGAATTCCTGTTCTGAAAGGGGCTACCGTTCTAAGGTAGCCCCTTTTTTGCACCACCCCTCGGCAACTCGTCTAGTTTTCGTTCCTTTGCACCATGCAATTGTATTATGTGACCGACGTCTATCACCACGAAGCGGTGATGACCCCCGATGAATCTGCTCATGCCGTGCGCGTGATGCGTTTAGGAATAAACGATATTGTTTATGTTACCGACGGTCGGGGTACCTTGTTCGAGGCAACCATTATGAACGCTTCCCCGGAGTCTTGTCGCGTGCACATGAATAACATGCAATCTCACCCTTGCGATACTCCTGATCTGGTGATTGCTATTGCACCCACAAAAAATAAAGATCGCTTTGAATGGTTCATCGAAAAGGCAGTGGAGCTGGGCTGTACCGCTATTCAACCCATTTGGTGCGATCACAGCGAGCGCAAGCAAGCACGCACTGACCGGTGGGATAAAATTGCATTGGCAGCCATGAAGCAAAGCCTGCATTTGTACCTTCCAGAAATCAAAGAACCTATTGACTTTAAAGAGTTTGTAGACCAGAACACACGCAAGGGATACATCGCTTGGGTAGGAGAGGAGCCATCTCCTATGTTTTACGACATCTACGATGTGAATACCCCGTCTGTCATCGCTATCGGGCCCGAAGGTGATTTTTCAGATGAAGAAATTGAACACGCCTTGCAAAAAGGGTGGCTGCCCTCAGGCCTTGGTTCATATCGTTTGCGAACTGAAACAGCAGGGGTAACAGCTATGGCGCAAGCTATGCTTAAAAACGAGCAAAAACCGGCTTAAAGCAAACGGTATTTTCGTTTTATTGCTGCACACGGCAGCGATGATTCGCTATCTTTCACCAAAAAGTGTGATGAAGAAATTTTTGCTCCTTTTCTCCATTGTATCCGTATTACTGCTGGCCTTCAATCCAACCCAAGCCGATTTTGAGCGGTTTGTAGAAAAAGCCATGCGCGAAAAACTCGATGGCGCCGTGAGTAGCGATAAGGTAGGGGATTTTTTGCAAGACAAACTCGGCAAACTGGCGGCAGGCATTTCTGCAGAGCTGGCAACCCGACAGAACTATTATATCTGCTCTGTTTATTCCTTCAACATTGGCGGCGAGAAATACCACTACCTCGGCATCGCGAAAATGTTTATTCCGCTGCAAAGCGAACAACCACTTGGATTATGAGACTTTTCCTTTCTTTGTTTGTCCTTCTCGCGTTGGGATGCTCCCAATCACGCGTTCAACCTGAATTGCCTGCACTTATTCCTTACCCGCAAGAAGTAACAGAAGGCGTCGGAGTTTTTTCACTGAACGAACATACCCAACTGAGTGTCGATCCACTTTTTGCCACTGAATTACAACATTTGCAATCAGCCATTTTGGAATCAACAGGCTGGAATTTAGTGGTAGGCTCCATGGCTCAGCCGATGATCGCCTTGGTATTCAACGAATCACTTCCTGAAGAAGGCTACCGCATGGAGGTGAGCGATGCAGGAGTGGTGATTTCAGCCAGCACAGCAACCGGTGCGTTCTACGGCATTCAAACGTTTCGGCAGTTTTTACCCATGCAGAAAGGAAACAGCTCAGTTGATCTTCCTTTCGTTACCATAACAGACCAACCAGCCTTTAAGCATAG
>JBJOIB010000178.1:0-3638 GCA_046047375.1 Bacteroidota bacterium | reverse complement strand
AACGTTCGTGTCACTGGTGATTTCATCAACCACGGCACATTTGAACCTAAAAAAGGTCGTGTTTCTTTCGAAAGTGGAATCCCCCAAACAATAGGAGGTTCTGCACCTATCACATTTCACAACCTTCGAATTAATACGTATTCCAAAGTAACGCTTGAGAACGACGTAGAACTGTCAGGATTTATGTCGCCCGACCTGGGCACCTTCGACATGAACGGCCATCTTCTCAAAATCTACTCCGATGCTGATATGACCGGTGCCATTGGTCAAATTAAAAATTCATGCACCATTCTCGGCGATTCCATCGAGTACAACCGGTTTTTCCCTTCGGGAAGCGGCAACTGGCGCATGTTGAGCTCACCTATTACTGACGCTACCTACGAACAATGGAACGACGACATTCCCACCACGGGATTCCCCGGTTCTGACTACCCCAACTACCCAAGCGCTGCAAATCCTTGGTCGAATATCCGCGTGTATGATGGAACAACTGATAACGCCTTCGAATCCATTGAAGGTATTTCAAGTACCATTCCTGCCGGCGTTGGCCACTTTGTATACTTCATTCCATCGGGCACAACGATTGACATGACCGGTACATTTAAACGAGGCAACCATACCTGGACCCGCTCAAATCCAAGCCCTGGACTCAATGCAAACAACGGTTGGCACATGTTAGGAAATCCCTATCCATGCCCGATTGATTGGGACAAAGCAGGTGGTTGGTCGAAAAGCGGAATATCGAATGCCGTTTATGCATTCGATCCATCGACCGGGCAATACAGCTCATATGTAAACGGTATTTCAACGGGTAAAATGAATGGCAAAATCGAGTCACTTCAGGCGTTCTGGGTGAAAACTTCCGGTGAAAACTTATCCATCACGGTCAATGAATCGGCCAAAGCTACGGTTGCAGGTGTCATGTTGCGTTCAACAGACGCCAATACAGAAAGCCTCGTGCGTGTTATTCTAAATGGTGAAGACGATCAGCCGTGGGATGACTGCGTAGTCGGATTCAACTACCTCGCTTCTGAAGACTTTGATGAAGCTTTCGATGCCTATAAAATGTACGCTACCGACGCTAACATTCCTGGCATTGCAATCTACGCAGACACACTTACCATGTCGGCTATGAGCATTTCTACTTTCCCTGTTCCGAATGAAGAAACCATCATCAATCTGCTTGTTCGTCCAGGAAATAGAACCACATTCTCGCTTGAAAATGGCATGGTCGACACCTTCGAAGAGAATCTATGTTTGAAACTCCTCGACCGCGAAACAGATGAAATTCACTCCTTCAACCTCGGTGAAAAAATCGAATTCACGAAGGGAGAAATGGATTTGCGTCATCGTTTTGCCTTAGTAGTTACAGCCCCTACAGACCTAGCTGTGGTTGGTGAAAGTTGTCCAAACACGAACAACGGAGCGATCACCGCGCAAGGGTATGGTGAAGCGCCATGGACATTCACATGGACCGATGAAATGGGTGGTGTGATTAAAACCACCGAAAATGCTACCGTTGCCGATAAAATTGAAAACCTCAGTCCGGGATTCTACACCGTTGAGATAACAAACAATGCCCAACTCTGCAATTCAGCAGTTGAAGTAGTTCAAATTACCGCGGCGGAAACCCCTTCGTTGGAAACCACAGCCACGCCTGAAAGCTGCAACAATTCTGGCAATGGAGAAATTGCATTGGTACAAAACGACACGTATTCATACCAGGTTACCGTTACAAATAACGAAACGGGAACTACCACTTCGTTGCAAAACATTGCAGCCGACACAGTACTTACCCATTTGCCAGCGGGTATTTACACACTAACGGCCAGCAATGGATGTGCTGATCAAGAAATCACACGCACGCTCAATCTGCGCGATCCAAATGCCGTTTCCGCAGCCCCATCAGCTATGTCGCAAACAGCCGACATGCAATCCGGAGGTGTTATTGCTTTCATAAACAACTCCTCTTCCAACTGCACACAATACAGATGGGAGTTTGGAGATGGTCAAATCAACACGGTGAGCACTGCTCCTCAGCATGCATACCAGCACTGGGGCACGTACAACGTAAAACTCATCGCTTCCAATGAAATGTGTTCCGACACCACCTCCATGACGGTTCAAATCACCGGTGTAGCAGCAAATTCTACTGGAAACACCAATGAACTCTTGGCCGATTTACAAGAGGATGCAACACCATCGGAACAACGTTCAATGGATATTAAAATCGTGGATAACCAATTGCAAATTGCACCGGGTGTAGAAATTCAAGGACAAGTTTCATTGAAAATAAACACCATTACCGGACAACTTGTAATGGAAAAAACCTTCACCAATCTTACAGCGGAACGGACCACCATCGATATCTCAGGACTCGATCAAGGGCTCTATACGTACGGATTGCACACCGACAAACAATTGTTGGGTGCAGGTGAATTTACAAAGTAAACTTACAATAGCGGGTTGACCCCCGGAATTAGCAAGCAGTCAGCGCCTGTCACAGCCATTCCCAGGCAGTGTGATAGGCGTTGATGCTTTCACAATATTCCAAGAAATCATTGTAAAACGAATCATTTCCGAGTGTAGCACTGTCACCAATAATCACCAGCTTTTTCTTAGCCCTCGTCATCGCTACATTCATCCGCCTATAATCACTTAAAAAACCTATTTGTCCGCTGTCGTTGCTCCTGACCAGCGAAATATATATGACCTCGCGTTCTTGTCCTTGAAACCCATCCACCGTTTGAACAATTATGCGAGATACATCGGGCAGCAAACTCTGTAACAACTCAACTTGGGCGCGGTAGGGAGAGATCACACCAACGGTGTGGATGTTTGGGCGTCTTTCCAACAATTGCTCCAAGTGCCTAACAAGCAAGGTGGCTTCATCAGGATTCGTCAAACTGTCGCCTACTTCTGAACGAACCTCTTCGAAGCCACAACCGGCAGTATCTATGAACTCAATAACATCTTCCTCTTCATCCAACCGATGGTCGGCAACAGATGCATGCGAAGAAAGCAGCCCTTTGTAAAACCGCTGATTCGAAAATTCCATGATCACACTGTTCATGCGATACTGCTCATTCAGCAATACGGTGCCTGAACACCGTTCAATCACCTTTTGGATCAGCGTAATGTCGAGCCCTTTCTCAGCGGCCTCATAGGACTTTACCGTAGGGGGCAATTGCCATGGATCACCGGCAAGAACCACTTTTCCAGCCTTTTTGATCGGAACCCAACAAGCAGGTTCAAGAGCTTGTGCCGCTTCATCAATGATCACATAATCAAATTGTATGTTTTCCAACCGGTCATCTGTGCTCCCGATGAGGGTGCAGGCAATTACCGGACAAGCGTCCAATATTTTTTGCTCTGCATAAATAGACAGGGCTTTCGCTTCTTTCTCGAGGCTGCGCGCCTCTTGACGCAAGTCGTTGCGCATTTTTCTCTCTTCAGCGCCAAACGTACGTTTATATTTATCGGCTTCCTTTCGCGCGTCGTCGGCCCTTTTCTGCAGTTCGCGAATCAGTTTTTGTTCAGGAGAGCGCTCCATTCTCCGATCCATGGATGACAATAATACATCATCGCTCATGCGGGCGGGATGGCCCAGACGAATCACATCAACGCCGTTGGCGGTC
>JBJOIB010000177.1:0-3207 GCA_046047375.1 Bacteroidota bacterium | reverse complement strand
GCTGCAAGATTTGTCATGGGAACGAAAGTAGCTCGGTAACTATTTACGCACTGTCATCCGCACTACCGAACGCCTTGTAAGAAAATTCTGACAGCAAATATCCGCCACCAAGTGTTACCTTTGCAGTATGAAACGCGTAGTCGTTGGACTTTCTGGTGGTGTCGATTCAAGTGTGGCAGCCTACATCCTTCAACAACAAGGATTTGAGGTCATCGGCATATTTATGCGCAATTGGCATGACGAATCGGTCACCATCAACAATGAATGTCCATGGATTGATGATTCCAACGACGCTATGCTTGTTGCGGAACAGTTGGGCATCCCCTTTCAGGTGCTTGATCTAAGTGCGGAATACAAAAATCGCATTGTCGACTACATGTTCAGCGAATATGAAGCTGGGCGCACCCCCAATCCTGATGTATTGTGCAATCGGGAGATCAAATTCGACATATTTTTAGATGCCGCTATGAAGCTCGGGGCTGACTTTGTAGCTACGGGACATTACTGTCGAAAGCAAACCACCGAGAAGGATGGTCATTCGATTCACTCCCTCCTTGCTGGAAAGGACGGCAACAAAGACCAGAGCTATTTTTTATGTCAGCTCACGCAAGGACAACTATCACGGGCACTTTTTCCAATTGGAGAACTGACGAAACCTGAGGTTCGGGCTTTAGCGCGGCAAGCAGGGATTGTGACTGCCGATAAAAAAGATTCGCAAGGATTGTGTTTCATTGGCAAAGTGAAGCTCCCTGTTTTCTTGCAGCAGCAGCTTGCTCCGAAGAAGGGCGACATCGTGGAAATTCCTCGGGATTCTGAACTTTTTGCTGCGTCTTTTTCAGGAGAGTCAGAGAATGCTGTTCGATTTGAAGCGTATCGATTTACTCCTGATGGCGGAAAACATGTAGGTACGCATCAAGGAGCACATTATTATACTGTTGGACAGCGACGAGGCTTACAGGTGGGAGGAAAGGCCCTTCCACTGTTCGTTTTAGCGACAGACGTAGAAACGAATACCGTATATGTTGGACAGGGGGACGACCATCCGGCATTATTACGTCGTGGACTTCGCATTCCTCACAAAGACGTGCATTGGATTCGGGAAGACCTCAAACTTCAACCCGGTGAGACACGCGAACAGCAGGCGCGAATTCGTTATCGACAGCCACTGGAAATTTGCGAACTTCACGCGACAGACGACTATTTAGAAATTGTGTTCGACCAGCCACAAAGAGGCATTGCTGCGGGACAGTTTGTAGCGTGGTACGACGGGGAAGAACTGATTGGCAGCGCCGTTATGCACTGAGTTCTTCGGCAATAAGGTATTGATTTCGGTTTGAGGATGATCGTGCCACTAATTCGGCAACAAATCCGGCTAGGAACATCTGTGTACCGATTATCATCGCCGTAAGTGCGATATAGAACCCTGAAATCTCAGTTATATTTTTGGCAGGAGTATCCATATACATCGACCATAGTTTCTCTCCACCAATCCAAGCAAACAGGCCGAATCCGCAGAAAAACATCAGCGTACCTAGGCTACCGAACAGGTGCATAGGACGTTTACCGAATTTCGACACAAAGGTAATTGTGAGCAGATCAAGAAATCCGTTCATAAAGCGTTCGATGCCGAATTTTGACTGTCCGTATTTTCGTGCTCGGTGTTGTACGACCCTCTCTCCTATCTTTCCAAATCCGCTTCTTTTGGCAATGACAGGGATATACCTGTGCATCTCACCATAGACCTCGATTGCTTTGACAACATCGGTCCTGTATATTTTCAACCCGCAATTGAAATCATGCAGGTGAATTCCTGACATTCTTCTTGTGGCCCAGTTATACAGTTTGGTAGGAATGGTTTTCGATATTGGGTCGTATCTTTTCTTTTTCCAACCAGAGACCAGATCGAGGCTTTGTGATTGGATTTGGTTGAGGAGCGGTTCAATTTCTTCGGGTGAGTCTTGCAGGTCGGCATCCATAGTTACTACGAATTCCCCTTTCACGCGTTGAAAAGCAGTATTGAGCGCTGCACTTTTTCCGTAGTTGCGCATAAAGCGGATGGCTGCAATCTGATGAGGATTAGCAGCCTTCAACGCATGAATAACATTCCAAGAATTATCAGTAGACCCGTCATCAACAAACACGACTTCGAACGTGATATTTTGAGGTTCGAGTGTTTGCTTGATCCAGTTGAACAGTTCGTTCAGCGATTCTTCCTCATTGAAGAGGGGGATGACGATACTAACGAGGGGTTGAGTCATTTATACATCGAGTGCATTAGATTCGACCTTATCGCGCTTCATAATTAGGCCTACAATCAAACCGATAATTGCCCAAATAAAGGCGCTCCATAGCACAGACAGCAGCATTTGAGTTGTACTGAACGCATCTTGGATTCCTTTGGCAGCTTCAGCCATAGCGATTTCCATTTGTTCCTCAGGCATTCCGAATTTCTGCATAAACTCAGCCGTTTTTTCGATTGATTTTTCGGTGAGGTATTCAGGAAGAGTTGGATCAATTACATTGTAGAGGAGGATTTGGAATAGCACAGCTACGAGAGAATAGGTAATCCCTGCAACGAGAGCATTGAGGAAGCCGTTGCCGAAGGTTAGAAATCCTTGTTCATTGCGAATAGCCTTATTGGCCATTACCATGGCTACGATTGGGATGGGGAACATGATTAGTCCGAGCCACCAATTGGCCATTAGTCCTTTATCAATAAGGTAGAATAGCAGGTAGAGAACGGCAGTAACGACACCAGCGATAGCTCCGTATGTGATTGCTTTTTTGTTCATGGTATGGTTTATTATGGTATTTGGTGTGAAGGTAGTTAAAGGGTTGGGGAAAATGGATTTGGAAATTGATGAAAGGGTTAAAATTGCTGTCCAAAGGTAATAAGGTATTTTTATTTTTGGTTGGTGGGGTTGACTGCGAATTTTCGGAGCTCCCTTTCCGTTATCCGCAAAGCTGCCAAAGGCAGGTTTGTCGGGCTTTTCGGAGCGGTCATTGATTTTTTTTACCCCGATAATTTCGCCTTTCTCCCCGTTTTTCGTTTTTGGTTACCTCTTTATCCCGGGTTATCCGGATGCGTGCCAAAAAACAGGCAATACCCTCACAGGCAGCGCGTTTCGCCGCTTGGGTTCATGATCATCCAATATGTAAAAATGGCCGTTTCGCCGAACTGTCTATCGCACCCCGCGTGCTAAAAAC
>JBJOIB010000176.1:0-10177 GCA_046047375.1 Bacteroidota bacterium | reverse complement strand
GCTATGTGAAATCGTTGCGACTGCAGAAAAATCGACTGGAGTCAAAACGTTTCGTTGTTGAAGGTAAGAAACCTGTTATGGAGTTGATCCAGGCGGGCTTTACCATCGAGGCTATTTATGTGCAGTCAGAATTACAACTCGAGGAGTTGGGGCACAACGTTGAAGAGGTGTCGGAGACTGATATGAAGCAGCTTTCAGATTTATCGACACCTCCCGGCATCCTAGCCGTAGCCCATCTTCCTGAATGGTACCCGGAAGTAAAATCTCCTCTTGAACTTTCGGTTGATAAAGGCATCTTGGTGTTGGATGGCATAAGGGATCCAGGAAATCTTGGAACCATTATTCGAACGGCTGATTGGTTTGGCCATAAGGCGATATTGGCCACCTCAGATACCGTTGATTGTTTCAACCAAAAAGTGGTTCAAGCGAGCATGGGTTCTGTGTTTCGCGTTCAAGTGCTCTATTTGAGCGATGTTCAGTTAGATGAGTTGAGAAGCTTGGATTGGTATGGTTTGGATTTGGGAGGACAATCGCTTTATGAAACCAAGCCGAAAAGTGGACTGTATGTAATTGGCAATGAGAGCCATGGCATCCGCGCTGCTATGCGCGAAAGAATACAAACGTACTTGCATATTCCAGGCGCGGGAAAAGCCGAATCGTTGAACGCCGCTGTATCTGCTGCTATACTTATGAATGAACTTTATCGCTCTTAAAATAGCGAATCACGGTCGGCATTGCGATGGTTGAACACCGGGTTGGCGTACATCTGCAACAGCACTTCCCTTACCTGCTTCATGTATCCCTCACGCTTCAACAACACCTTTTTCGCCACCGCCATTTGGAGCGCTCTTCCACGCACGTAATTTCCAAAAGTAATTTTCTGAATACCAGAATACAAATGGGCATAATCGCGTGTTCCTGTTATGAGGTCATGCGCGATGTAATTGGTTGGCCACAATTTGTACATCAAGTGCATTCGGCGATCTATTTCTTGGGATAAAAGGCGAAACTGCTCGTTTTTTGGTGCGTCTTCAGGCAATCTTTTAAGAGTAGAATGCAGTTTTGTTCCCACTGCTATGTTCACCCTTCCTTTATGACCTGTAATACCCTTGAGAGCGCTTCGGTAGTCTTCACCCGGTTGCTTTTCGTAATGACCGTGCTCTTTGATCATAAGCAGTTCATTCGCCTTGTAAATGTCGCAGGGATCATACTCATAGCTCACCACCATTGGTACGATATTCAAGGGAAGTAGCGCTTCGCGGATGTTTTCAGTGCGACTGGAAACGAGCATTTTCAACAGTCCACTTGCCGTTCTATCATCGCCATCTTTTGATCTTCCTTCTTTGTGTGCGATCCAAATTGACTGCTTATCCTCACGCACTGTTTTATGGATGTAGTTCGAAAGCCTTCTGCTGTACTCCAACATTTCCTTTGGATTGATGTTGCGGTGCACGATGAAGCTCTTGTTCAATCGAACCAAATCGCGAATCATCTGGTGGGTAAGCAGGTTGTCGCCGATAGCAATTTGCGTGGTCTTAAACCCCTTTTCTAGGAGGCTCACATTGAGCAAGGCACTGTCGAGAATGATATCGCGGTGATTGGAAAGGAAAAGGTAATTTTCATCTTTTCGTATATTCTCCATGTTAGAAAACGTGAGACCATTGGTAGTGGTCTGCGTAATCACCTTAAAAGCTGGACCGCTGATATCAGCCTGGAACTGATCTACAGATTTTATCTCGCGCAGCATTTCAGCCACATCGTTTTCTTCCAGATACGGATAGACAAATTTCATCATTTCATACAGATGCGGCTGTTTCAGCATGCGCTCAACCACCTCCGGCAATTCATCATTGGTGAACGGCCTAAGTTCATCGAAATCGTTTATGTCTATCATAGTTCCATTATTCTGCGACTGTGCGAAATTACAACATTTGAAATGGTACCTTTGCGATGTGAAGTTTGAAGAATTAAAAATTACGCGTCAATTTCTCAACGCCATTGAGGATATGGGATTTACAGATGCGACGCCTATTCAGGAAAAGGCCATCCCTCCTATTCGTGCAGGTCAGGATTTGATTGGCATTGCGCAAACAGGAACAGGTAAAACCTTGGCGTACGTTGTTCCCGTGTTGCAGCATTTGAAGTACGCTCAAGAAAAAGGACCGCGATGTTTGATTTTGGCCCCTACGAAAGAATTGGTTCTTCAAATCACTGAACAGGTGGAGTTGCTGGCGAAGTACACAGACTTGCGTATTATGGGCTTGTACGGTGGAATAGGACCAAAAGCGCAAACGGAAGAGATGAAAAAGGGGAAAGATATTGTGATTGCTACCCCTGGTCGATTCATGGAGATTTACAGCAAAGAGGCCATTCCTGTAAAACATCTGAAGCACTTAATATTAGATGAAGCTGACCGCATGATGGACATGGGCTTCATGCCCCAGCTCAGGAATATTTTCGAGGTTATTCCTTCTAAAAGACAGAATTTGCTTTTTTCTGCCACCTTCCCTCCGCGTGTAGAACGCTTGTCTGAAGAGTTTTTATTATGGCCAACGCGGGTTGAAGTGACTCCTGAAAGCACCCCGGTAGAGACGGTTGCTCAAGTGCGTTACAAGGCACCAAACTTCAAAACCAAGCTGAATTTGTTGATGCACCTGTTGAAAGATGAAGCGCTGCATAGGGTTATCATCTTCACCCAAACCAAAGAGCTGGCTGAGAATATTGGTAAGTTCTTGGAGCGCAGTGAAGTGGGAACGGTGCGCATTATTCACTCCAACAAAGGCCAGAATTCGCGTATCAATGCGTTGGAAGATTTTCGCCAAGGGGAAATACGGATTCTGGTTAGCACCGATGTGTCATCACGTGGCATCGACATTCCCGAAGTGAGTCATGTAATCAATTTTAGCGTCCCTCGAGATTATTTGGATTACGTGCATCGCATTGGCAGGACCGGACGGGCATTCAGAGCCGGAGAAGCCATCACTTTTTGCGATCCAGCCGAGGAATACCACATCCGCAAAATCGAAGGAATCATTCAAACTGTTGTTCCAGTAAATTCACTTCCTGTTGAAGTTGCTGTGGAAGAAACCTCGAAAGCGGAGAAGCAAGAGCAAGCGAGGGAAATAGACCGACAAAAGAAGAGGGAAAACCCGGATTACCAAGGAGCCTTTCACGAAAAAAAGAGAAAACCTTCTTCCGGAAACAAGCCCAAGCCCGCTTCCAGAAAGCGCAAGTAAGCGTTACAGATGCTGTCTGTCTGACCGGAGCTTAGTAGCCTTCAATCGAAATGCTCGTCTGAGACGATTGTGCCAACTTACCCGGCACTGATCACTGCAGAACTTCTGCCCTGCCCTGCCATTGAGCTCCGAACCACATTCTTTACACTCGTTCATTTTTCGAAGTTTTGCGAATATTACAATCCTTCAACTCAATTGTCAAATGAACTTTATGTGTGACGATTTTTTTTTGTTTTCGTCGAATTGATGTCAGTTAGACACAAGAAAACATCGTATCTTCGTACCGCTATGAAACGAACAAACCTAATCATCCTTTTGCTTCTGGCAGGCGTAGTTGCTGGCATTTCTTCATGCAAGACAAAACAAAAATGCGCCGCTTACGACAAAGTTGACTTGTCTGAATCAGCGCACTGAATTTCGCTTTCTTTTCTATTTTTCTCCAATCAGCTGTTCGAAGATATCCGATAGCAGAACTTCCGTTTTTCCAGCTACCTGGATAATTTCCTCAATGTTTACAGGCTCAAGATGGTCTGGATTGCACTCATCTGTAAGCACGGAAATAGCTGCACACGGAAGTCCCATGTGATTGCAAGCAATGACTTCAGGCACCGTCGACATGCCAACCGCATCGGCACCGATGGTGCGCAAAAAGCGATATTCGGCGCGTGTTTCCAGGTTAGGGCCTTGCACGGAGACATAAACTCCTCTTCCGATATGGATGTTTTTGGCCTGAGCTATTCGCTCGATATGGCTATTCAACTCCTGATTGTACGGAGCAGACATGTCTGGAAACCGAGGTCCTAACTCCTCTTCATTCGGTCCTCTCAGTGGATTTTCAGGTTGAAGATTGATATGGTCATCAATCAGCATGAGCGAGCCTTTTTTCATTGATGGATTCAACGATCCTGCGGCATTGGAAAGCAGTGCGTACTTTACTCCGAGTAACTTCATGATTCGCACAGGCATCACCACCTGATCCATAGAATATCCTTCGTAGTAATGAAATCGGCCTTGGAAGGCCACAACCTTTTTACCAGCAAGTGTTCCATAAATCAATTTACCGAAGTGGAATTCCACCGTGGCAATTGGAAAGTTGGGTATCACATTGTAGCTAAGCTCTTTGATAACTTCTATGCGGGATGCAAGATTTCCCAGTCCGGTTCCGAGCACAATGCCTACTTCCGGTTCAGTAATTCCCCGTTGGCGTAAGAAAGCCACGGCTTCTTTCAACTCTTCGTACATGTTTTTCTTTCTGTTTAAAGATGATCGAGCTTGTTCCACAGCGTTGATTGCTGCAGGTCATGCAAGGTATCAATATCATTCAGTTCCTCTAACAGGTGAACTGTGGCATTTACGAACGATGCCTTGCTCATAGTAGCTGAAAGCACCTTGTTTGTAGACCATTCGATGTCATGAAACAACGGCCATAGTCTTTTCATACCTATTAAATAGTATCCTCCATCGATAGAAGGCCCCAATACAATATCAACGGTATCGAGAGCATGGAAAGCCTTTTGAAGGATGTTGGTCGACATTTCCGCAATATCAGAACCAATAAGTACCACTTTGTGTGCCCCAAGCTGCAGGCAACGACCAATAGCGTTTTCCATGCGAGCGCCTAAATCATTTCCTGATTGTTCTTCTACCGAGAATCCCTCTGTATCTAGGACGCCTTCTCCCGTTAAAAAAAGAAAGCAGTGCTTTGTTGAAAGCGCTGCTTCATGCATGGTATGGTGCAACAAATGAGTGTATACGGCGAGTGTTTTTTCAACTCCCAGATCGGCCGCTAGTCTTGATTTGACCTTTCCAAGCTCGGGTCTGCGAGCAATGATGGCAACAACATCCATTTTAATAGACCTTTTCAGCCTTCAAGAGCCACTTGCCCCAGCGCTCGTTGTATGCATGTACCTTTTTGGTCGGTCCTTTAGCGTTAACTACCGGTCTGCCAGTGTTCACCCAATGGAATATTCCACCATACAGGTTTTTGACATTTCGGAAACCCGCACGTAGCAGCTGTTCGCCAATTTTTTCAGAGCGGTACCCCACTGAGCAGTAAACAATTACAGTGGCGTCTTTGGGTATATCAGCAACACTTTTTAAATCGAAGTCATCGTAACCTACAAAAACAGCACCCGGAATATGCGAAACTTCAAATTCTTCTATTTCACGTGCATCGAGAAAAACAACTTTCGCCTTTGAATCGATCTCTTCAGGACGGATAACTTTCACCGTACCTTGAGTAAGATCTTTGAACATCGCATCGAACGTCTGTTCCTGAGCACAGCCCGAAAAATTCATTAGAAGGAGGATTGAAAAAAAGAAATACCGCATAATGCAAAGTTACAATCTATTTACCGTTCAAATTCCAATTATACTCGAGGTATTGAAGAGGAGTTCCTGCTGCAATCTTTACAGCTCCGTACTTATTCAAAAAGGCGATAACATCACCCTCACGCTTAAAGTCATCGGCAAACCATTCGAAGATTTGGCTCACTTCTGCTTTATTCGCTGTGATATGATTGCGGTTTGTATCTTTTAAAAACTCTTTAGTCACACGGGTGAGCGTGGCATCAAGCGTTTCAGCTCTGAACGCAGCGTTGATGAGCTTCGGACAGCTATAACTCGCACAGTTAATGGCAAAGTGAACACGGGCATCTTTGTAAACTGGGCGCAATATTTCATGTTCGATTTGATTGAGCGAATAAGTCTTTCCTTTCAGGGTGATGAAGCTTTTATCCCACGGTTTGCCTAAATCCATGATGCTTTTCACCGGCATATTATCAACGATCAACTTCACAGTAAATGCATTATAAACGTTGATCCAAAAGGCCATGGCTTCATTTTTACTCCATGAAGCATCGGGGTGCTGTGTTGCAAAAAGCCGCAAGGCTGTATCAAATGCAGGATCTTTTTTAATCGCGGTGTAATTCACTACACCATCGGCAGAAACGTGTGCTTTCAAAACTTTATCCCAAGCAGCAACGGCTTCATCACCGGGGTCTGCCTGCGAAAACATGGGTAAAAAGAGTACAATCAGTAAAATGAGCTTATTCATGTTTTTCTATTTTAGGCAAAAGTAGCTGCCACCTGTAACGCGAATATCACAGAAGTATGTGAAATACATCGCAACCGGGTTCGGCAGTTATCAAAAAATACGCCATTTTCGCAACAAAGAATAAATGATGTTACACATAGGAGTTATTGGGGCCGGCGCCATGGGGTCAGGCATCGCACAAGTGGCGGCTACGCATGGACATTCAGTGGTACTTTCAGATACATCGCAGGTTCAACTCGACAAGAGCAAGCAAAGTTTAGCTGTAGTTCTCGGAAAGCTCGTTGAAAAGGGAAAGATGAGTCGGGAACAGGCAGACGAAATTGCAGGACGTATTCGCTACGCCGTTCAATTGGAGGAACTAGCTGATTGCGGATTGGTAATCGAAGCAATCGTTGAAAAATTGGACATTAAAAAGCAGGTTTTCAGCAGTTTAGAGGCCATTGTATCACCCTCTTGTATTCTTGCAACCAATACCTCTTCCCTATCTGTAGCCTCGATAGCTGCTGCTTGCATCCGCGCAGAGCGTGTTATTGGACTGCACTTTTTCAATCCTGCCCCTTTGATGCCTTTGGTAGAAGTTATTCCTGCCATTCAAACCCGAGCGGATTTGCCAAGTGAAATGAAGGAATTGATGTTGGGTTGGAACAAAAGTCCGGTCATTGTTAAAGATACTCCCGGCTTTATCGTCAACCGTGTTGCTCGTCCCTTTTATGGAGAGGCCTTGCGCATTTACGAAGAAGGCATTGCCGACTTTGCCACTATCGATCGCGCCATGAAAGAATTGGGTGGCTTTCGCATGGGTCCATTCGAATTGATGGATTTTATTGGCAATGATGTTAACTACGCAGTCACTGCCTCTGTCTTTGAATCATTCTACTTCGATCCGCGCTATAAGCCATCGTTAACGCAAAGAAGATATGCTGAAGCAGGATGGCTTGGCAGAAAAACCGGTCGTGGCTATTATACCTATGGCGATGGAGCAGTTATGCCGGAGGGCGTTAACGACAGGGCCCTGCAGGAGCGTATTTTGCACCGTATTCTGGTAATGTTGATCAACGAAGCGGCTGATGCGCTGTATTTGAACATCGCCAATGCCTCCGATATCGACGCATCTATGACCAAGGGAGTGAATTATCCTAAAGGATTACTTCAATGGGCTGATGAGTTGGGTGTCGCGACTGTAGTTGACTCTCTTGACGAATTGTATGACACCTATCGCGAAGATCGCTACCGTTGCAGCGTGCTTTTGAGGAGAAAAGCCGAAGAAGGGACCCGATTCTTTAGTTAGTTCCGTTCAGCTTTCCACATTTTATAAATGACCAATCCGGCCGCGCCGGCGATAGCGAACAAGATAAGAGCCATGCTCAATTGGCCATATATCCATTTACCAATTCCAAACAAGCAGGCATAGACCAATACGACACCCAGCAACATCGATACAATCTGACGAGGAAGCTTGTCGCCTGAAGACACCGTGTTCCCTGAAAGCTCCTTCCACTTTGTCCCCCAGGGTTTTACCTTGATAGCGTAGTTTGTAAGAGTGGCTGTATTTACAGGAGGGGTAAGAAATGTAACTACAAGCCATCCGATCGTTGTTATTCCAACCCCTACGATCAGTTTCATTCCATCCGACCATTCGGGAGCGATGAATAAAATGGCCAGAGCGTAAACGAATGAAATCACCATCCCTGCCAATTCAGTGTAAGCATTGATGCGCCACCAAAACCAGCGCAGTATGAAGATCAAACCAGTGCCCGCTCCGATTTGAAGCAGCACATGAAAGCCGTCCTTCGCGCTTCCTATGAAGAGTGAAAGTATGGCGCTCGCTACCATAAGAAATACCGTTGTGATTCGTCCTACATTTACCTGCTCGCGCGCTGATGCTTGAGGACGAACAAAGCGTACCCAAAAATCATTGACCACGTAGCTAGATCCCCAGTTGAGGTGAGTAGAAATAGTGCTCATGAAGGCGGCAACCAACGAAGCTACCACAAGACCGAGAAGGCCGGCAGGCAAATAAGTCAACATGGCAGGGTAAGCAAGATCGTTTTTGATGAGAGCGGCGTCTACTTGGGGGAATGCAGACTGAATAGAATCAACAGACGGATAAACAACCAATGATGCCAGTGCTATGAGGATCCAAGGCCAAGGGCGCAACGCATAATGAGCGATATTGAATAACAGCGTGGCTCCAATGGCATTGTTTTCATCTTTCGCAGCGAGCATGCGTTGCGCTATGTATCCACCACCGCCGGGTTCGGCTCCGGGATACCAAACGCTCCACCATTGCACGGCTAGCGGTATGATAAAAAGTCCGATGGCGAGATCCGTGTTCGAGAAATCAGGAATGAGACTGATTTTATCTGCCACCATGGGATGTTCGATTAGGGTTGCTATCCCTCCCACTTCAGGCAGATTCAATATGTAGTAAGCGGCACCAACCGAGCCAATCATGGCAAGAATGAACTGAACAAAGTCGGTAATAAGCACACCGCGCAAACCTCCTAAGGCGCTGTATATAACTGTAACTACAGATGCCAACAGCAAGGTTTTCCATGGAGGCAAGCCCAACAAAACATTGCCAATTTTAACAGCTGCGAGGCAGACCGTAGCCATGATTACGACATTGAAAAACACCCCGAGGTAAATGGCGCGAAAACCACGTAGGAATGCGGCCTCTTTTCCGCTGTACCTCAACTCATAAAATTCAATATCGGTTAGCACTTCGGATCTTCTCCAAAGACGCGCATATACGAATACAGTGAGCATTCCGGTAAGCAAAAACGCCCACCAGACCCAGTTGCCGGCAACACCATTGGTGCGCACCAAATCGGCCACCAGGTTTGGGGTATCAGCTGAGAACGTTGTTGCCACCATAGATACTCCAAGTAACCACCAAGGCATTGTTCGGCCGGAAAGAAAAAATTCAGTAGCATCAGATGAGGCGCGTTTCATTGTAAAGAGGCCTATGGCCAATGAGACAGCGAAAAAGAGGCCTATGATGATCCAATCGATGGTTTCGAGTTGCATAGCAGTAATTCTTGCGGGTGAAATACCTATTATATACGTATACGTTTAATGAAGCGAAGGTTATGAGAGTATCTTCCCTCCTCCTCTTTGAAAATCCCTTGATGATCGAGGGCATCCACACGAACTTTACCAGAGGCGTGGATGATTTGTTTTCTGCCATCGAGCTCATCTGCAACGATTCCTACGTGAATGATTTTCCCTTCTTGGTTATCAAAAAAAGCCAGGTCATTGGTTTGTGCTAACTCAACAAAAGGAATGGTTTCGCCTTGTTCAGCTTGTTGCCATGCGTCGCGGGGAAGGTCGACACCAGCCATTGAAAACGCCACTTGAGTTAGCCCGGAACAATCGATTCCGAGGATGGTTTTACCTCCCCATCGGTAGGGTGCATTCAGGAATCGCAGTGCCCAATGCAATGGATCGTGCTTCTCATCCGCGCTGTACGCGCGATCTACAGTAACACCTGGATACAATTTAGCACCTAAGGGAAGGTGCATAATTCCAGATGATGTTTCTACCTGCTGCAACGGATTGATCACTCGAATAGACGTTGAGAGCTCGTTTTTAACCTCTGAAATCATTTTTTTATCGATCCATGCCGGATATTCGTCGAAATCAGCTACCACCTTCACCCATGTTCCATTTTGGTCTAAAACACGCACTATGTCACCAAACAGGAACTCGGTAATCAGTTCTGATTTATCAGTGTTTTCAGCCCTTCCAGGAGCAATGGGTGTCGATATTATGAACTTCAGCATGAGCGAAAGGTACAACCAAATTCGGGTTCTCAAAAAGAGTTTTAAACGGCAGAAAACAATTTTTTATCGATATTATTTGGAGATTAGTCGACATTACGTAT
>JBJOIB010000175.1:0-4298 GCA_046047375.1 Bacteroidota bacterium | reverse complement strand
ACTGTGCACCGGCTGGACCGTCCGGTGAGTGGTGTTATTCTATATGCTCGTACCACAAAAGCCTTGAATCGCCTTTTGAATATGTTTAAATACCGAGAGGTGCAAAAGACTTATTGGGCGGTAACACGTCCAGGCCCACCAGACAATGAAGGGCACGTGATCAACTACCTGGTAAAAAATGAGAGCACCAATAAATCGCACGCATTTGACCAACCGGGTAACAACCGAAAAGAAAGCGAATTGAGGTACCGCGTATTGGGGCGAACAGAGTACTATACGATGGTTGAAGTGTCACCAAAAACCGGGAGACATCATCAAATTCGCGCCACCTTATCGAGTTTAGGAGCTCCTATCAAAGGAGATATCAAATATGGAGCGCGACGAACCAACGACAATGCCTCCATCCATCTCCATTCACGCAAAATCGAGTTCATCCACCCCGTGCAGAAAATACCCATGTGTATAGTAGCGCCACCGCCGGAAGACCCTTTATGGGATGAATTTTTAAAAATTGATGCAAAATTGAACTCTTGACGTTTCCAAAGGTTACTTTGATCACATAGATACGGACAACTATTGTTTAAATTTGCACGGCAAAAATTTTGAATACACTTATGAATCAAGCTAAAGAACACGTACACGTCCTGATCATTGGCTCAGGGCCCGCAGGATATACAGCTGCCATTTATGCAGCACGCGCAGACCTAAAACCGGTTATGTACCAAGGCATGCAACCGGGAGGACAATTGATGGATACCACCGAGGTAGATAATTTTCCAGGCTATCCACAAGGGGTAAAAGGTCCTGAAATGATGGCTCAACTGCAACAACAGGCAGAGCGCTTTGAGACTGACGTACGTACAGGGTGGGTTACAAAAGTAGACTTCTCTGGTCCGGTGCATTATGTGGAAATCGACAATGGAAAGCACACTGTATCAGCTGACGCTGTTATTATTTCCACCGGAGCTTCTGCTAAATGGCTTGGCTTGCCATCTGAAATGCGCCTTCGCGACATGGGCGGCGGCGTTTCAGCATGCGCTGTATGTGATGGATTCTTTTATCGCGGACAAGATGTTGCTATTGTTGGAGCTGGAGATACGGCTGCTGAAGAGGCTACATACCTCGCAAAGCTTTGTAAGAAGGTTTACATGATCGTTCGCAAGGATGAATTCAAGGCTTCCAAAGCCATGCAGCATCGTGTTATGAATACCCCAAACATCGAAGTACTCTTCAACCATGAAACACTTGAGGTTTTAGGTACTCATGGTGTAGAAGGTGCTCGATTGATCAACAACAAAACCCAAGAAGAGCGCGTGATCGACATCACTGGATTCTTTGTAGCTATCGGACACAAGCCAAACACCGATGTATTCGCTGAATACCTGAACCTCGACCCACAAGGGTATATTATCAACGTTCCGGGCACAGCGAAAACAAATGTTGAAGGTGTATTCGTGGCGGGTGATGCTGCCGACAAAGTATATCGTCAGGCCATTACCGCTGCTGGAACCGGCTGCATGGCGGCCCTCGATGCTGAGCGCTACCTTGCGGCAAAAGGACACTAAAAAAAAATTCGTAAGGAAGGGGCTTCGGCCCCTTTTTTGCGTTATTTGAACTATGAGATATACGCTTTACCTCTTTTTCTTCCTCTTTTCTGCTGCCGTTTCCGGCCAGTTTTCTGAAGACGACTTACTAGGCAAAATCTCTCCCTCAAAGCATCCTGACTTCATCAAAGTTGATTCGAAATATACTGGTAACGGCACTCACTATCTGCGCATTTCCGTTTATGAGGCCTTCAAAGCCATGCACGCTGCGGCTCAATTGGATAGCGTCAACCTAGTGATACTCAGTTCCACCCGAACATTTCACAATCAAAAGACCATTTGGGAGAAAAAATGGTCGAATACCAAGTACATGGGTTGGGATGCGATAGCGAAAGCTCAAGATATATTGAAGTATTCCTCCATGCCAGGTAGTTCTCGTCATCACTGGGGCACAGATATCGACTTAAATAACTTTGAAAACGAGTGGTTTGACACAGAAGAAGGGCAACGGGTATATGCCTGGCTGCAAATCAACGGTCCCCGCTTTGGGTTCTATCAGGTTTACACAGCAAAAATAGGGGAGTCACCCCGAACGGGATACGAAGAGGAGAAATGGCATTGGTCTTATCTGCCCGTCGCAACCCCCATGTTGGAGGCCTATAACGCACTTATCGAACCCAAAATGATTCGCGGATTTGATGGTTCGGAGCACTCCGATTCCCTTCGCATTATTCCTAACTTCGTAAACGGAATTCCGAAGTAACACCTCCTCAAGATCAATCCTTTATGGACGTTCTCAAGCAACTTTCTCAAGATGGAGTCTCCGGTGGAGCCCGAAAAGCAGGCCTACCCCCTACTTCATTAATGTATATTGGAGATCACCGCGATTTCACCTCCCACTTTGAGGCCATCGTCTATCAACCTGATGGTTACCAGGAAACAGCTCTGAAAGATCCACTTGAAGTGATAAAACTCATTCCTGAAGAAGGTGTTGCGTGGATCACCATGTACGGCATTCACGACGTCGACACCGTTCAGCAGGTTGGTGAACTATTCGGACTGCACACCCTCTTATTAGAAGACATTCTTGATACTACTCAACGTCCGACAACTGAGGTTTTCGACTCTCATATTTTCTTCTCAATGAAGATGCTTTCATGGGACAATGAGAAAAAAAGCATGCATTACGAGCAAGTAAGCATTGTTTTGGGCGATCGATTTGTCCTGCTTTTTCAAGAAAAGCCAGGTGATATTTATGATGTTATTCGCGACCGCCTTCGCACGGGC
Source organism: Bacteroidota bacterium (assembly GCA_046047375.1). Taxonomy (GTDB): domain Bacteria; phylum Bacteroidota; class Bacteroidia; order Flavobacteriales_D; family Sanyastnellaceae; genus RI-182. The sequence goes on along the minus strand of JBJOIB010000175.1, from coordinate 1,467 downwards.
AAGGGACTTCTTCGTGCCAAAGGTGCTGATTTCCTTGTTTACCGCTTGATTGACACGTTGGTTGACCAATACTTCATCGTGGCAGAAAAACTACATGAACGCATTGAGAGCCTTGAGGGCGACCTATTCAAACGACCTGACCCCACGCATATTCAACGGTTGTTGAAGACAAAAAAACAGTTGATGCGTTTGAGGCGGACCATTATGCCTCTTCGCGAGAATGTTTCATCCTTGGAGCGCGCTTCCCATCATTACATTCACGGAGAAACCCTCCCTTACTTTCGCGATGTTTCTGACCATATCAAAGAAGTAGTAGAGATGCTCGACATGTATCGAGAGACCGTAACAAGTTTGATGGATTTATATATGACCTCATCGAGTAATCAGATGAACCAGGTCATGAAAGTGCTTACGGTGATTTCAACCATTTTCATTCCCCTCACCTTCATAACAGGATTGTATGGGATGAACTTTAAAAACATGCCTGAGCTTGAGTGGAAGTACGGCTATTTCGCAATTTGGTGTATCATTGTTGTAGCCAGCGGCGCCCTGTTGTATTACTTCCGGAAAAAAACTTGGTTGTAGGGAAAGAGCCGTTGATTTTAGATAGGCAAAATCACAAAAAAAACCCTCATATCTGATTGTATTTCAGAGGATTAATACCTGTTTTAACCCCTCACTTTCGTTCTTTCTCCTGGGGTCCGCCATCCTCCTCCCCAGGACCAAGGTACGAAATCGCCCAAAATACGCCCCATTTTAAACGTTTATAAACGTTTAATTTTAAATCGCTGATTTTCAGCATCTTTAGGTATTAAAAAAAGCGAAGTCCACCCAACTCAACTGCCCCCACTCCCCGGCTTTCCATTCCATAGCGACATGGATAATCACAACTTGTTGTCTACTATCTTATCAGGAATAAACTGAAAATCAATTGAAAATAAAAAAGCGAGAACATTGCATTCGCCTTGTTTCTCGCTTTATATCTGGGTGGCTAATGGGGTTCGAACCCACGACCCTCGGAACCACAATCCGATACTCTAACCAGCTGAGCTATAGCCACCGTGAAAATTGGAGTGCAAAGATGCAATGAATTTTGGAGTTGAACAAATTCAATGCATGATTTTCCGCAAAGCACTAACTTGCAGCCCAATGAAGTTAAATGTTCTCTTCCTATCAAGCTGGTTTCCTTCAAGGGTACACCCTACCCTGGGAAACTTTGTAATAGCTCACGCTCAAGCTGTTGCGCGTTTTCATGACGTAACCGTGCTCTACATTAAAGGCGACGACATTACCTCCGTGGAAATAGAGGAAGAGAAATGGGATAACATACGTATCGTGCGCGTGTACTACCCTGCGAAAAACAAGTTTACCGGACGTTTTTCTGCATTTCTGGCTGGATTGAACCATCTTGAGATGAAAAGCGGACGGTATCATTTGGCTCAGTTAAATATGGTATGGAAAGAAGGG
>JBJOIB010000174.1:0-4596 GCA_046047375.1 Bacteroidota bacterium | reverse complement strand
TTTTATTGAAAGAATTGGTTGAAGAAGGGCGGATTGCTGAGTCCAGGATCGACGAATCAGTGAAGCGCATTTTGAAGATGAAGAAAGCCCTTGGTTTATTCAATGCTTCAGTGCCACAACTAGCTGATTATCCAAATTTCGCTTCAGAACAGCATCGCGCTCTTGCGCGAAAAGCAGCCGAAGAAAGCTTGGTATTGGTGCAGAACGATGGTACATTACCGCTTGCGGCACCGGCGCGAATCCTCGTAGTGGGTGAGGGTGCCAGATCGCAAAATGTATTGAATGGCGGCTGGACCCGCACGTGGCAAGGGGCTGATACTACGTATAATACTCCTGACCGAAATACGATTTTTGAAGCGTTACAGGCATCGGGTTATATCTTGACCTATCGTTCTACAGAAGCGTTTTTAAATCAAGCCGTTCCGCCTACAGACTTGATCCTTGTGGTTTGTTCCGAAGGTACGTACACGGAAAAGCCTGGCGATATTGAAGATTTGCGGGTGAGCGATATGCATGCTCAAGCCATTGCGAAAGCTGCTGAGGCATCTACACCGTCGTGTTTGCTATTGGTGCAGGGCCGTCCGCGCGTGCTTCCACCTGCAGTGGCGGATATGAATGCGGTGCTCATCGGCATGTTACCAGGTGATGAAGGAGGAGATGCCATCGCCTCAGTATTGTCAGGTGCGGTGAATCCAAGCGGTAAGTTGGCGTTTACGTATCCACGTTACGCGTCATCGCATACGACTTACGACCATAAATACACCGATCGCATCGATACAGATTTCTCACAAAATGCCTTCGATCCGTTGTATCCGTTTGGACATGGCTTATCGTACACCTCCTTTTCGTATTCAGGACTGAAAATGAATCGCGAAACCTATGGAATGACAGACACTCTTCATTTCAATGTTAGTCTAACCAATTCAGGTTCACGAAGCGGAACTGAGGTCGTTCAGGTGTATATCTCTGATAGTGTTGCCTCTGTAACACCTTCTGTGGCTAGGTTGCGGGCATACGCAAGGGTTTCGTTAGAAGCGGGTGAAACAAAAGAGTTGTCATTTATGTTGCCACTATCAGAGTTGCGTTTTATTGGAAGAGATCTGAAGCCAACACTTGAGGCGGGGGATTTCGGCCTTCGCATCGCTGATCGTCAAACTACATTCCGAGTGCAATGAAAAAGTATATCACCTATCTGTTGATCTCAGTACCCCATCTGCTTTCGGCTCAGTGCCTGCAGTTGGTATGGGCTGACGAATTTGATTCAGGCACATTGGATGCCTCCAAGTGGGAGTATCAGCTCGGTAATGGGTGTCCGTCGCTTTGCGGCTGGGGCAATGCTGAATTGCAGTACTACACATCCAACGAGGCCAACATCGCCGTGGAAGACGGCATGCTCCGTATTACAGCGCTTTATGCTCCGGGGGCTAGCCAAGAATATACATCCGCGCGTATTCGCACCAAGGGAAAGGCCTCATTTACCGGTGGTCGCATGGAGGCTCGGATGAAGATGCCGTTTGGACAGGGTTTGTGGCCGGCGTTTTGGATGCTGCCAGAGGATGAAACTTACGGAAGATGGCCGTTATCGGGCGAAATAGACATCATGGAGATGATTGGGGCTCAACCTGCCACCACCCACGGAACCATCCATTACGGGGCTAAATGGCCAAATAATCGCTATTCGGGTGAGAGTTTGACATTGAATCAAAATTTGAGTGAGGATTTTCACGTGTACGCCGTTGAGTGGAAGCAAGATACCATTCGATGGTACATTGATGATGTGCTTTACAACACGCGCACACCGCAAGATCTTGACGGCTATCCATGGCGCTTCGATAGGGCATTTCACCTTATTTTGAACGTAGCTGTAGGCGGCTATTTCCCGGGGTATCCGGATGCGTCAACCACCTTTCCGCAGACCATGCTGGTAGATTGGGTGCGCGTTTATCAATCGCCTGAGACAGCCATCATTACAGGAATTGGAGCATCCACCGAAGGTGTACAATCGAATGTAAACTTCAGCATTGAGCAAGAAAGTGACATTTCGGTTGCATGGAGCAGTGAGGCGAGCACCATCGCAGGTACTGCAAACGATGTAAATGTGGCCATACAATCCTGGGGACAAACAGCGCCCAACACCTTATCAGCCACTGTTACCAACGATGTATGCACCGCAAACGTTGAGCGCCAGGTGCTTGGAGTTCCATTGTGTGGAGTGCTGTGCGATTTTGAATCCCGCAGGCATGTCATGCGCAACGAGTTCACCGGCTCTACCGGTTTGGACCCCGTGCCCTCAGCCAATGCGGTCAACAGCAGTTCAACGTGTTTGAGATGGAATCCGGCCGGCGACGGGGATGATCGTCTTGGTTTTTCGTTCGATAGTTTTTTAGATGCTGAGAGCATCAACAGCTTTGCCGGGAAGGGAATTTTGATGAAGATATTCACCAATGCACCTGCCGGAACCCAGTTAGGACTATCGCTTCGCAGAGAAAACACCAATGCTGTGGCTATCAATAGCACAGCAACCGTGAGTGCGGCTTATCAATGGCACAGCGTGTATTTTCCTTTGAGCAGTTTGAATACCCTTATTGCTGCTGGGGCCAATCAGATGATGCTCATCCTGCCTGGCACGCCACTTCCTTACACCATATACATCGATGACATTTCGATTGCGGAAGATGCATGCGCACCTGTAGGCGTTGAAGAAGCGACAGCGGATCAGATGCAGGCCTTTTGGCGAAATGGTCAGCTGGAGGTGCATGCAGAGGTTCCAGGATCGGCACGCTTGATAGATGGCCAAGGCAAAGTCGTAATAGAGATGAGCTATTCGTCGGGAGTATCCATATTCAGCCTGGAGGTGGCCAGCGGCGTGTATTTCATGCAGCCAGCGACAGGTCGAACCATAAAACTATACATTCCATGAAGACAAACCTGATCATAGGACTTTGTTTGATAGCCGGAGCAGCGTTTGGCTCGCCTATCAAAGTGGAGATGCGGAAAGAGGCGAATGGGTGGCAGATGTACCGTGGGGGCGAGCCCTATTATATTCGCGGGGCGGGCGGACATGTTCATTTAGACGTGGTAGTAGAGTGTGGGGGCAATTCCATACGGACGTGGGGGTTAGAGAATGCCCAGAGCGTTCTTGACGAGGCTCACAAACGCGGATTGACCGTGATGCTTGGTATGTGGATGGCACATGAGCGACATGGTTTCAACTACAGCGATGAGTGGGCAGTAGAGGATCAGTTTCAGTATTTCAAACAGGCTGTGATGCAGTTCAAAGACCACCCGGCCTTGTTGATGTGGGGGGTTGGCAACGAGGTAGATTTGTTTTATACCGACATCAACGTGTGGGATGCTACCGAGCGCATAGCGGCTATGATTCACGAATTAGATCCCAACCATCCCACGTGTGCGGTTACAGCGGGCATTGATGTGGCGGAGGTTCAGCTCATCAACGAGCGAGCTCCCAGCATCGATATTTTAGGAGTGAACACCTACGGAGCGATTGGAAATTTAAAGGACGAAAGTCAATTGTACGGATGGAATAAGGCCTATGTAGTCACCGAATGGGGTCCGACAGGGCATTGGGAGGTGCCGAAAACCACGTGGGGCGCTTCTATTGAGCAAACCAGCACAGAGAAAGCTGTAAGTTATGAGGAGCGCTACAGGAGTGGGGTTTTAGGAGATCCTGTTCAATGCATTGGATCGTACGTGTTTTTGTGGGGTCAGAAGCAAGAGACCACACCGACCTGGTATGGGGTGTTTTTAGAGAACGGACAGCAGACGGGCGCTTTGGATGCATTGCATCGGGTATGGAAGGGAACAGAGCCGAAGAACCATGCACCCGTCTTGAGTCGTTTTTTGTTGAATTCAACCACCAGTTATCCTGGTTTACGTCTATCATCGGGAGAGTCTGTAGAGGTGTCGTACACAGTAAGTGATCCCGACGGCGATAACCTGACCATAGAATGGGAGGTATTACCGGAGAGCACAGACATTCGAGCTGGGGGAGACAAAGAGCAGCGTCCAGAGTCGCTTTCCGGTTTAGTAACCGAGGAGTCAGAGGGTTTCATGCGTTTCCAGGCGCCGAGTGTAGTAGGGGGGTATCGTTTATTCATCTATGCCACCGATGGACGGGGCAAGGTAGCGACGGCGAACTTTCCATTTTACGTAGCTGATTAATCGCGCTTCCGGTCTATTCGTTCAGGATACCGGAGAGTACTTCATACTGTTTTATAAGTTGAGGGGGGTGGTTCCCCCTTTTTTTTTGTTGTGATTTTTCGGGAGGCGATGTTTCGTTTTGGGAGCTTTTTTCGTTATCCGCAAAGCTGTCAAGACGCAACTGACGGGCGTTTCAGAGGGTTGAACATGTTTCTGGTGCCTTTTGTAGACAATCGACTTTTAGGCGAAATGCGAAGTGTTGATTGGAAGCTTTTTTCAGTTATCCGCAAAGCTGCCAACGCAGTTCCCACAAGGGTTTTCGGAGAGTCTGGCCAATATGCGGATAACCGCGATTGGATTTCCGTACTTAACTCACTTTTTGCACACGAACATTCTTTTCGATACATTTGGAATAAACGCACCAGGTGAGTTTAG
>JBJOIB010000173.1:0-4277 GCA_046047375.1 Bacteroidota bacterium | reverse complement strand
TGATTCCCGCAATTCCATTACCTACAATCAGAACTTCTCTCATTCGTTTCGCTTATCCAGTTACGAAGGTACTGGTATATCTGTATCCGAATATCACAAAGAATTCACAGCGATCGAAATCCTGCTAAGGTCAGGTGCCTTTTGATTCTCAAGATGAACGATGGGCTTTTTCGTGATACGATTTGATATGTGGCCCGAGAAAAATCCGAGCGTACAAGCGAATTAGAGCTAATCCATCAACAATAAGACTTAAAGATATGCTTCCTGCCAACCATATTTGATCTCCATGGATATGACTAAGGATTAAATCTTCTCCCAAAAAAGCAGTTGTGATTGGAAATCCCGCTAACCCCAGACATGCCAGTAAGAACACCATGGCGATTTTCGGATGCTCGTACACATGACCCTGAAAATCCTGTAAGTGAACACTACCTTCAAGACGAACCAGTCTTCGAATTGCAAAATAGCCAACGACACCCGAAACAAGGACACCACTTAGATAGATGACGTTTTCCTCCATGCTGAACATTTCGTTGAACGAAACAGCCAGGGCGATCCAAAAATGATTTAGTGTTACCAAAAGAACGGTTAAACGAGCACTTTTTCGCTCTGTAAATGCTCTTAAAACCAACACAAGACCGATCAGAGAAAAGACTACCGGTAGTTGACTTCGAAGCACACTGGGAAGCGACCCTTGATTCCAGTAAAAGAAACATCCGATGAGATATACAGGGAGGAAGTACAATAGAATGGATTTTCGGTTTAGAAAACCGACTAATTGTCCTAGGCGCTTGGTGGGTCGCCACAAGAAGTCATGCAAATACGAATCGAGGTTCCACTCTTTCAAACTCAGCATGTAAATGGTATTGCGCACTTTCGCAGGCCAGTTTTCTTCACCGCTTTTTCGATGTGGAGCCAAGTTGTAAAACTGTTCTCTAATGAGATAAGTGACAACTGATGGTGACACCAAAAGCTGATAGGTACGCAAAAAGGCATTACCAACCGTGTGAACTAGAGCCAAAAGCTGCCATCCCAAGGCGATTTCGATGAAAATAATTCCGATTTGGCTGATGGAAGCATAGGCAATTTGTGCCTTAATGGAAGACTGCACTCTGGCAGTGTGAAAAGCGATAAATCCCGTTACTGCCCCCATAACCCCGAGAGCTATGCGGATAGCCCATTGGTTCTCCCAAAAGGGAAAAGTTCTCATCATTAAAAAAACTCCAATGTGAACGGAAAGTGAGCCGTAAAAAATTGCTGAAGAGGGTGTTGGACCTTCCATTGCGCGTGGCAGCCATGAACTAAAAGGAAACTGGGCTGATTTTACCGCAGCGGCAAGAAGTAACATGGAGGCAATGAAAATGCCGTAAGCCGAATGTCCGAGCAAATGCTCATGCACCAATTCTTGGTTGTGCAACTTGATAAAAGTAACGTTCTCATGCCATAGATGATGGCTCAGCCACATAGCCAAGAGCATGCCCACATCACCAATACGATAAATGGAAAAAACCTTTACCGCATTTTTAACAGGTAAGTAGCGATCGCGGTAGAAAGCGATGAGCAAAAAGGAAGATATTCCAAGCACTTCCCAACCTATGAACATCGTCTCAAAATTCCCTGAGAATATAATGATGTTGAATCCGAGGTAAAAGAACATAATGGTATTGAAGAAGCGCTTATAGCCTGATTCGCGGTGCAAATAGTGCCGCGAATAGATGGTGATAAGTAGGGTTAGAACCGCCCCTAGAAGCAGATAGACGGCTGTCAACCGATCAAAAAACAAATCGATGTAAAACTCATACCCATGTGCTTGATAGATGGTCACTTCTTTCACGTTGACCATCGGTGCACCGTCTATTATCCATTTCACAATGAAAAAGCCTGCGGCGAAAAGCTGCACCAATACGGTAGTTACGGACCATCTAGAATGTGCCACTTCGTTTTTCCCGGGAATGAGCAGACTGATCAAAAACCCGAGCAATGGCCAAAGCAGAAAGAAAGGCAGTATGTAGATCATGTTCATGCTGTTTTGAGGGTTACGGGAATGTTTTCGCTGGTTCTTTCAATCACAGACATGAGGTCATGGGCCCGAGATAAGTTAGTGTGAACAGTGTTGTAAGCCACAAATTCGCCCCGTTGAAAAAGAAACAATCCTTTGGAAATTGGATCTACGACCACCAATCGAACCCATTCGTTCAAAAACCACTCGTAGGTGGCGGGATTGATTTGTATGGTGGTGAGCACCACATTAGGATCATGCTCTACAATGATCATTAAGCGCAAAGGGTCATGGACTTCTATCATTTGCAACGGCAAGCCCGGCCGAAGATCCCCTTCAATACCGTTTGCGACACCTATGAGCCCCATTACATTGTGAGGCAGTTTGGAGCCTGCACCCAGTTTTTGGTTATCGACCCGGGAAAAATAGTACTCAAGGTTGATGCCCCCACAAACCGGCGCCGCCGCATTGAGTATACCCAGCAAATACTTCCCTTGTGGATCAAGACGGTAGTCGTACGAATTCAAAAACGACCTTCTGTCGAGAAAAATATTTTTTGTTAGTCCACGCCTACCCACAATACAAAGCGCATTTGTAGCATGATTGAGCTCTGGACGAGGTTCAAAAAGAGAAACCGAACGCACCTTTACCTTTTCATGCACGGTGCTTTCGGGCAGGCTGGTGTTTACCGACATAAACCTTCTGGAGCGCTCCTTTGCATTGCGACTAAGAGCTTGTTGAAAGAGTACCACATTGTATCGGTGAAGCTCAGCATTTTGCTCGCTTAGCTTTGCGGCATCGTAAAATATAAATTCATCCCGCGTTGTATCGTGTAAGCCACCCAAAAACTGTGTTTCATTAGGAATGGTGAACCCACGAGCGTCGAGCAAGTTGCGCACAGCTATGTGGTTCGCCATGTAGCAAAATGCGCGGGCGTTTACTGAGCCAGGTCTTCCACTGCAGGCACCACAGTCGTATCCGGCATAATGGGTATTGTTTACGCTGCTCGCTCCATGTCCTATAACATACACCAATGAAGCAAAATCTTGAATGAGTCCAATAGAACGCAGCACACCCTCTACCCTATCTGACATTTCTTGAATGGTGTATCCCAATTGAAATCCGTCTTCAGAGGGATGTGCTGAGTTATGTTCGACAATTAAATTGGAATCTGCATCCATGTGCGCAAAAGATGAGGCTGCAGCAGGTGTTAAGCTGGGTTTGAAAATTTGCAAGAAAAGTTTGAAGGCGGACCAAAAGCCTATTGTTTGCGTAATGATCCAACCGAAAGCATAATGGTGCGACTTTTTGCTGAGAAGAATGTCTTTCTTGTTTTTGTTCTTCTTGTTTTCTTCTTTGATGACATGGGTGGGCTTGAGTGGTGCGGGACAAATTTTCGTTACAAACTGGCCTCCATCTGGTTTATAAAAAGCATCCACCCCGAAATGTCCGGGCGTGCCATAGGTGCTGCATTTGCTATCCAAATCTTCGATGTGTCTTCGAATGGAACAAATACGATCATCGATACAAAACAGCGCTTGAAAAGAAGGCTGATCAGAAGCTTCTTCCTCTGAGGAGCTCTTGATTCCGAGAAGTACATCATCAAAATACGACCATTCGAAGGCTTCCTGCCAGAGTTGAATGACTTCATCTTGTTCAAGTATGCCAACTGAATCAAAGAGAGGTTGTGGCGGAGTAGCATGCGCGGCCAAGGGGGCCCAGATGGTTCCAAAATGCACGTCTAATGCATCTATTTCGAGCAGCAATTCCAGCATGACCACCTCTTTGAGGGATATGCGTTTCTCCAAAATCAGTGTATGCGGTTGGTCTTCAAGAACGCTGATAAGGCCTGACCAACCGGGATGTGCAAATTGTTGATCGAAAATGTACTGTTCGAAATACTGTTCTTCGCCAACGACAATTTTTAGTAGATCCTTTAAACCAATTGATTTACTGAGAAAAAGTTCCCTTACACGTGGTGATTTGAAAAGACTGACGTACGAATTCTGCTCAATAATTCTCAAGTCAGCCAACAGACCCGAACCTTTTTCAGGCCAGCTCCAAATAGCGATCCCTTGATCGAGAAAGCTGTTGAGCACACGAAACAAATTCACGTGCACATTGCTGTTGAGGTCGATTTTATATAGCGTCTTCCATTGATCCCGAAACTTTCCAATACGGAAACAAATTTCAGAATTGTAATCTCCAGACAACAAGCGTTGCTTCCATAGTTCAACATCTTTGGAACCTTTTGCACGCTTGATGACATCTGTGAGAA